>CANQTI010000234.1 GCA_947626725.1 uncultured Eisenbergiella sp. | reverse complement strand
TGGCGCTGGCGCTTTCTCTGGCCCGCCGCATTCCCGCCGTCCCGGAGCGATGAACCCAAAAAGCGCACGACAGACCGGATATCCGCATCCATACCGGCGAAACGAGGCGCTCCAGGCCAGGCATATGCGCCCGGAGCGCTGAACCGTCTCCGCCTCACTTCTGTCCGATCAGCCCACGCTCGGGACGCCGGAGCTTCTCCGCCTCACCGTCTCCCGGCCAGCCCGTGCAGGAGCTTTTTCTTCGGATCCTGCTGTGCCGATCGGTCCTCCGCCTCTTTCCTGCGGAATTCGCGCTCCGTCTCCTGTCTGATCTCAGTGATCTCCTCCGGATCCGCCCCATAGCCGGACCGAAAATGCTCCCGGAAGGCCTGCGGACAGCCCGGCGGCATCCGCCTCCGAAAATTCTCGCAGATTTCCTCCCACGCCTCATCACAGGCTTCCCGGTATGCGTTCTGCGCGAGCTCCAGCGACCCGTAAGCATCGCCGTCGTCCAACACGTATCCCACGGTACCGGCCTCCACATCGGTGGACATGCGCAGGACACCGTAACAGCAGACCCGTTCAGGCCGCGCCCTTCTTACGCTCTCCTGTCCGCCTCCCGCGCTCCGGGAAATCCCTACCCGATCCGCACCGCGAACATTTCCCGTTTTCTCCGCGCTCCAGGCATTTCCTGTTCTGTCCATGCCGTGAACATTTTCTGTTCTTCCCTCCCCCCAGACATTCACCTCTCTGTCCATGTCCCTCCCGCGTTCCTCTCGCTCCGGATCAAGCGGATAATTTCTCTGATACAGATCTCTTCCGATGATATAAAGGGCACAGCCAGTGCGGGCATCGACCTTCAGCGGGAAAAAAATATCTTTCCTTGACACGCCTCCATTCAGTCCGTTAATAAGTATATCGCAGTCTTTGTTTGAAAACCTTTTTCGATCATCGAAAAGCGCATATCCTTTTTTCTCACAATAGGCCTCCAGAAGACAAAGCATCTTGTCCATCCGCCTGGCAGGAATTTTTTTCCCCTCTTCCGTCAACGGATATCCGGCGTCATAAAAAAATTCCCGAATCTCCATATGCGTCGCGCGCTCCATGACGGTTTCCGCGATTTCCAAAAGCTGTCCGCAGGGCGGCATCGCAAAGGAACTTTGATTCAGCCTTTCCCGGATTTTTTCTTCTTCTTTCTCCCAGGATATCGTCAGTTCTCCGATATAGCGCTGCATCCGTCCCCGCAGCTCTTTTTCTTCCACACCCAGACAGACCGCGATCAGCGGTTTCAGAAAATCGCCCGGGGTATTTTCCGTTCCCAGACTGTCCTGATAGAGAGCCCGTCTTCCATTCAGAATCAGAAACAGCTGACGGACAAATACCTCCGGAGACTCCTTTCCCTCCTGAAGCAGTTCCCTCTGTTCCTGCAGCCGGAGCAAATAACTCCCCTGCGCCTGCAAAGACTCATCCTTCTTTTTTTCCAGGAATTGTCGATACATGCGTTCATGTTCCTCCCGAAAAAACTGAAAAATGACAGAATCCGATTCAAACAGCCTGTAATCCATCTGAATCTTTCTGTAAAAATCTTCCCGGATTCTGCCCATTTTTATTCCTCCGCCGTCTGCCGCCGCATAATCCTGAGTGCCTTTTTCAGATATACAAGCGCTGTAAAATAATCCTCCTCTTCGTTTCCAGCGCTGCAGCCCTGCTTTCGCAGAAAAATTCCGAGAAGCATCTCCATATGACGGTTGCGCCGAAGAGGCTGATAATTTTTTTCCGGATAGCGGAATATCTCTTCATATCGCTCGCAGTATTCCCCAGCGGACGCGAAGCTTTCTTTCAGCCGTTTTCTTTCTTCCTCCTGCCGCCGCTTCAGACCCTCTTGTATCTGCTGATACTCCTCTTGTTCCTGCAGGTACTCCTCATATTCCTCCGCACGATTTTCCTCGTCCAACATATCCTCTTCTTCGACATTTTCCATAAGACTGTCATAAAATTCTTTTTCGAGCTTCTTCTGTTCCTCCGTCTGGATTATCTTCCAGCGCAGTCCTGCCTCCTCCGGGATCTCCTTTTCCGTCAGAACATGATAGATCTCCGACATCATCTGATATAGAAGAAACCCAATCTTTCTCGTCACAAGACCGATCCCCGTGCTGATATCCATCTCCTCTTCTTCCGACTTAAGCTGGTCGAGAAGCTCTGCAAAAGTTACTTCTTCCGGCGTAAAAGCGTCATATGTGACGTCTTCGCGATAAAACGTGTACGGAGTCGTCACAGCTCGGACCGCACAGTACAACAGACTTCGGTACTGCTGACAGAGCTCCGGTTCAAAATCCGGAATCCACTCC
The DNA here is from genome assembly GCA_947626725.1 of uncultured Eisenbergiella sp. Classification (GTDB taxonomy): domain Bacteria; phylum Bacillota; class Clostridia; order Lachnospirales; family Lachnospiraceae; genus Gallintestinimicrobium. The sequence continues at coordinate 22,472 of CANQTI010000234.1, read as the reverse complement.
GATACTTCTGCGATCCCGTCCATGATCCCCTCTACCAGACGGTACATTCTTTCCTCTGAGTACTCTCCTTTTTCATCCAGCAAAAAGGGCAGAATTCTCTGTTCGAATCCTCCCGCACACAGCTTTATCTCCTGCAGCAGTTCCATAATCTTCTGATCCCTGAATTGCCGTCCGGCCTCTTTTTCTTCACCCATAACCTCTCCCTCACCCTTTTTCTGATATCGCTTTCCGATGTTTCGTGTTCCGATCCGATTTTCTTTTGTGAAAATCTTTTTTTATTATACTAACAATTTTTCTTCATTTCAATCGTAATTTCTACGATCAAATTATTCCGTATGCTGTAAAGTGGTAGCTGTCACAAATACTCACTGCATTTCAGAAACTGAGGAGGTACGCTATGAGAAAAGAAGCAGCGTTTGATTTCTGGAAAAGGTATCTTCATCTCGTTCATAACGGATGGATTACGCTGAATGTCGAAAATCCATTATGCGGATTTGCCACGCAGGTCAATGCGGGCGAATACAATAAGGTATCTGACGAAGAATTCGCCGTGATTTGCAAAGACTATGAACAGTTTAATGCGATCTGGAAAGAAAAGTCACAGCGCCCTGCCGGGGATGTCCTTCTTGACGCTCTGCGGATGACACGGATCAGCGATGAAAGTCTCGACCGCATTGCCAACATCCTTGCCAATCACTCCGTATCTTCCAATTATCTTCCGCCGATGGAAGCCGACAAACGGAAACTGCAGCCATCCCCGGATGCGCACATCTCTTCCGATACGAAAATTTCCGCCCAGGACTCTTTCGGAGTGAATACCCTTTCTCCCAAGGGAATCTACGAATTCCTGTGCGAAAGGATTCACGGACAGGAGGAGGCGAAAAAAATCGCTTCCCTGCTTCTCTTCAATCACCTGCAGGGGCGCCGTTCCTCCGCCGTGTTCTGCGGCCCTTCCGGCTGCGGAAAATCGGAAATCTGGAGGCATCTGTCGAAGGCATATCCGGGACTCATCCGGATTATGGACGCCAGCAGACTGAGCGCAGACGGTTGGAAGGGAAGCCTTCACCTGCGCGACATCTTTGACAATATCCCAGCAAAGGACCTGGAAACACGCGGTCTGATCGTCGTCCTGGATGAAGCGGATAAAATATGTTGTGAATCCGCGGTAGGTGCCAGCGGAACCAATTATAACCTTCTCATTCAGAACAATCTTCTGAAAATGCTGGATGGCGATATGATCGAATTCGGAGAAGAAGACAAAAAGCAGGCCTTTTCCGTAAATTGCTCACGCGTTTCCATTGTTCTCCTGGGAGCTTTCGAAACACTCCTGCAGGGAAAAAGCTGCGGCGGCGGCATCGGCTTCGGCGCCGCTCCGCGGATGGAATGCACTTACGACAATACGGAACTTTCCTATGCTGATTTGATAAGCGCGGGCATGCGGCGGGAGATCGCCGGGCGCATCAACCGCATCGTTTCTCTGAAACCCCTTTCCGTCTCGGATTACAGAGAGATTCTTACCGGTCCTGTCCTGGATGATCTGCAGTCTGCCGGGCAATGCACGATTACCATAGAAAATGCCGCGGCTGAGCTTCTCTCCTCTCAGGCCGCGGCATCCGGACTCGGAGTCCGCTGGATGCGCTCTCAGATCATGAACGCTATCGATGATTTGATCTTTATTGATCCTTACGCCGACCATTATACGATCACGGTGCCTTCCGGATCCACCGAAGGCATCTTCACTCACCCGGATAATTAATAAATCCCTGCAGCCAGATAGACCCGCGAAAACGCCTTCCGGTCATCGGTTCCCCTACCAGATCCTTGGCGTTGATACATACCTGAATCTCCAAATCGTTGCAGTTTAAAGACAGGAGGAAAAGCCGCTCTCCCGTTAGGGCGTTTTTTTCCTCCCTGCAGTCCAGTATCTCTCCCAACACAGAGTACTGATCACATTCCACGCCATAGGGCATAAAATAAGTATCCACAAGGCTGAACACATCCGTTTTCTGAATTCTCCTGGAGATCGCCGTATAAATATCCATATCATCCAGCGTCAGGCTTTCGATTGCATCTTCATCCCCACACCGTGCTGCCTGGATCAGCCGGTTTCTCACCACAGAATCTTTTTGGATTTTTTTCTTCTGCCATTCGCTCTTCTGAATTGGCATCATAATCGTCCCTTGACAGGAAAGTGCGGAAAGGCTCACGGTCGTTCCGCGCACCGGCAAACGGTCCGTATTCTGATATTTCAGATAGGGAATCATATTCTGCAGATAAAAGATCAGGGATACTCCCACCTTCGGATCCTCGCAAATCCCCGCATAGGATTCCCGGGAAGCGTGTCTTTCTACGGAAACATCCTCTGTCGTGCTCACGGTGCGAGACTTCAAATAGGGATAATAATAATCATAGGAAAAATTATCCTCTTCATCGAATTCCCCGCAGACCGCAATTCCGATCCCATCGGCAAAATCCCTGTCAAATTCCGCAAGCAGGCTTTTATCGTCCTTTGAGATATAGGCTCTCTCCGTAGCGCCAAGAACCGTATCCCGGATGAGCTGTCTAATCATTTTTTTATCCGTATATTCACTGAATCCAACAGCCCGCAAAAATTTGTGCAAAGATCTCACCTCCCTTTTGCCGGCTTTTCATCCGCCTGCCAGTTCAGGAGAATTTTCTCCTTTTTACAGCGGCAGAGAATCACAGGTTTACATAATATAAGTCTATGTTTATTATTTCTTTTCCCGGATTTCCGTCATTCCTCCCATATAGGGCTGCAGCACCTCCGGAATTTTCACGGAACCGTCTTCCTGCAGATTGTTTTCCAGAAACGCGATCAGCATTCGGGGCGGGGCTACTACTGTATTGTTTAAAGTATGCGCGAAGTACTTTCCTTTTTCCCCGTTGACCCGAATCTTCAGCCGTCTCGCCTGGGCATCTCCCAAATTAGAACAGCTTCCAACCTCAAAGTATTTTTTCTGGCGGGGCGACCAGGCCTCTACATCCACGGATTTTACTTTCAAATCTGCCAGATCGCCGGAGCAGCATTCCAGTGTGCGCACGGGAATGTCCATCGAACGGAACAGATCCACTGTATTCTGCCATAGTTTATCGAACCAGTATTTAGAATCTTCCGGTTTGCAGACGACAATCATCTCCTGCTTTTCGAACTGATGAATACGATAAACACCGCGCTCCTCCAAACCGTGCGCTCCTTTTTCTTTTCTGAAACAAGGGGAATAGCTGGTCAATGTTTTGGGAAGCTGATCCTCCGGAATGATCGTATCAATAAATTTTCCAATCATGGAATGCTCCGATGTACCAATCAAATAAAGGTCCTCTCCCTCGATCTTATACATCATGGCATCCATCTCTGCAAAACTCATGACCCCGGTAACCACATTGCTCCGGATCATAAAAGGCGGAACACAATAAGTAAAACCACGGTTTATCATGAAATCTCTGGCATAGGCGATGACTGCGGAATGAAGTCTGGCAATATCTCCCATCAGATAATAGAATCCATTTCCGGCCACTTTTCTGGCGCTGTCCAGATCAATGCCGCCGAATCTTTCCATGATCTCCGTATGGTATGGAATCTCAAAGGAAGGAACTGTCGGCTCCCCATAACGCTGTACCTCCACGTTTTCACTGTCGTTTTTTCCGATAGGAACCGAAGGATCAATGATATTCGGAATTGTCATCATAATCTTCAGAATTTTCTCCTGAAGTTCTTCTTCCCGCTTTTCCAGCTCTGCGAGCCGTTTTGCACCCGCTGCGACTTCCGCTTTTTTCGCTGCTGCCTCTTCCTTTTTACCCTGAGCTATCAACGTACCGATTTCTTTAGAGATTCTGTTTCTGGATGCACGAAGTTCGTCTGCTTCCTTCTGTGCCTGGCGATTTTGCACGTCGAGCTCGATTACCTCATCTACAAGAGGAATCTTTTCATCTTGAAATTTTTTCCGGATATTCTCTTTTACTGCATCCGGATTTTCCCTCAAAAACTTAATATCAATCATAACGTTTCCTCCTCATTTATAAAGCGTTTTTTTAATATCCAATGGCCGCATCCAGCGCTTCCTTTTCTTCATCTCCCAGTTCCAGCTCACATTCTCCTTTGCTGATCTCCTTTGTATAGGAATAACAGCCATCACTGCTGTGCACACTGTTCAGAAGAAAACCATTATTTTTATCATTGAGCAGGCAAAGACAAAAACTCATTTTTCCGCCCATCTGATGAAAAGCATCATATTTTACCAGGCCGATTTTTTGATAACAGTACTCCAGCCTTTTATTCAAGTCTCGAATATCCTTTCGGGCCTTTTCTTGTTCTTCTGTGATAATCTTATTATCTTCAAAGAGCTTCATAATATCCTTTTCCAGACTTTTGGCATTTTTTCCGCTCATGAACAGATCGTATTTTTCTTTCAGTTTCCGATACTTTCCAAGCTGAACAACGGAAATCACGATAAGGGAAATCAACGCCACAAGAACGACAATCAGAATAAGGCCGATATAAAATTCTATACTGCCTATTGATTCCATCAGTGGATTTTCCGCACTCATATACTCGATATCCTTTCTCATGTATTTTCTCGGGTTTTATTTCCCGGTTTATTTTTTTCTTCTGATTTATCTTTCTCCGGAAATCTGTTCGATCAGTCTATCCAAATCCTCATGGCTGTAAAATTCTATTTCGATTTTCCCAGATCCGTTTTCTTTCGCACTGATGGATACTTTTGTTCCAAGAGAGGTTTTCAGTTTATCGGAAATTTCTTCATAGATTGCTTCCAGAGACTTATTCGGTACCTTTTTCGATCTAGGCGGTTTATGGAGATTTTTTACAAGCTTCTCCACATCCCGCACACTCATTTTTTCATCAAATATCCGCTGCGCAATGGTGTACTGTTCTTCCGGATCTTCAATGCTGATCAATGCTCTTGCGTGACCGGTACTGATCATCTCATCAATCACCATTTTTTGAACATCATCGCATAACTTCAGCAATCGCATGGAATTGGTCACTGCTGTCCTGCTCTTGGAAACACGTTCGGCCACTTCATCCTGTTTCAGGTGAAACTCCGTTAAAAGTCTTCTATATGCTTGTGCTTCTTCAATAGGATTTAAATTTTCCCTCTGAATATTTTCAATCAGGGATATTTCAACAATCTCTTGATCAGACAAGTCACGAATGATGACGGGAATTTCTTTCAGGCCGGCCAGTTTCGCAGCTCGCCAACGGCGCTCTCCAGCGATGATTTCATAATGTGTTTTTTTATCTTGCACCAGGATAGGTTGAAGCAGCCCAAATTGCTTGATTGAATCCGCCAATTCCTGAAGAGAATCTTCATCAAAATTTTTTCTGGGCTGATCTCTGTTTGGTTCCACTTTAATAATCTTAACCATTGTGGATCCTTCTTCAGACTTATTTTCTTCCATTCCTGACATAGATGTTTCAGCAACTTTTGTCCCGGATGGAATTAATGCATCCAATCCTTTTCCCAATCCCCTTTTTGCTCTGCTTTTTTCCGCCATATTTCAAAAACCTCTCTTTTTTAATAACCTCCGTTTATGACTTCTTCTGCCAATGCCATATAGCTCTCCGCTCCAGCGGATTTTGGATCATATATATTGATTGGAATTCCATAACTTGGAGCCTCCGCTAACCTGATGTTTCTAGGAATCATTGTTTTGTAGATTCGTTGATTCAAATGATTCTTTACATTTTCAACTACCTGATTTGAAAGATTCGTTCTGGAATCATACATTGTAAACAAAATTCCCTCAATCGTCAGGGCAGGATTCAGTCTTTCCCTCACGAGATTTACTGTATAGATCAACTGGCTCAATCCTTCCAGTGCATAATATTCACATTGTATTGGGACTAAAACGCTGTTCGCTGTCGTCATTGCATTTACGGTCAACATACTCAAAGATGGCGGACAGTCGATTACAACATAATCAAATTGATCTTTTATCCAATCCAGCTCATTTTTTAGTATATATTCCTTTTTATCAACATCGATCAGTTCAATTTCCGCAGCAGCGAGATTCACATTTGCAGGTATCAAACTTACATTTTCAACAACATCCTTCATGAGGCATTCTTCTACTGCACATTCTCCCAGAATCAATTCATATATTGTGTTCTCTGTTTCGTTTTTATTGACGCCAAATCCGCTGCTTGTATTTCCTTGCGGATCCATATCTATTACCAGAACTTTTTTTCCTTTTGCCGCAAGACATGATGAAAGATTAATTGCGGTCGTGGTCTTACCCACGCCCCCCTTCTGATTTGCAATGGCAATTACTTTGCTCATTTTACCTCACATTCTACCGATAACGGCTGAAATCACTCTCCCATACTTATCTGATGATGGCGATATTATAGCACCTTTTTCTTTAAAATACTATCATGATTTTCTATAAAAATGTTTCACGAATATTCTATTTTCTTTACTGGAAAATGTTTCACGACTTAAAAACAACATCTTGGGTTTCTAGTGAAAAGGAAAATCCATCATCTTGATTTTCCATAACTGTTTCACGTGAAACATTTAGAGTGGCTGTCTTCCAGGAATACCTGCTTTTCTTGGATATTTTTCCGGTGTTTTCATTATCTTTCGTATTACAAAAAGCATGCGTGATAAATCACTGTTCGGAAGCAAAAATGCACATCGAGATTCCAAATTTCCGCCGAGAAGTTGAATTGCTCTTGCCGCATTCTCTGCCTCCTGTCCATTCTTTTCAGTTTTGTAGGAAACAAAAACTCCCTCTTTTCTTACAAAAGGCAGACAAAGTTCTGATAACGTAGCGAGGTTGGCAACTGCCCGTGACACACACACATCATAACATTCCCTCATTTGAGAATTTCGCGCAAGATCTTCTGCCCTTCCATGTACTGTCCTCACATCTTTTAGATCCAGTTTGTCAATGACAGTATTTAAAAAAAGAATTCTTTTCTGCAATGAATCTAAAAGCGTAAGACGAAGTTCCGGAAAAACGATTTTTAAAGGAATTCCAGGAAAACCAGCCCCCGTACCCACATCGATCACATTCCATTTCGAAGAACGGATTTCCTTCACAGCGCGAACAATAGAAAGACTATCCAAAAAATGCTTTTTCAGAACATCATCCCACTCTGTGATAGCCGTAAGATTCATGTAAGAATTCCATTCCTTCAAAAGATCATAAAACGACGCGAGGCGGTTTTTTTTCTCATCATCCAATTTTATATTAAAAAATAATAAATCTTTCTCAAACTGACTGAAATCGTACATTATTTTCCCCTGTGTTCCAAATAGACCAACAATACGGATACATCTGCAGGTGTGACACCGGATATTCTGGATGCCTGTCCTACTGATACCGGACGAAAAAGCTTCAGTTTCTGCCTAGCTTCCAATCGCAGGCTGAGCACATCATCATAATCAATATCCTCTGGAATTTTTTTCTTTTCCATTTTTCTGTATTGATCAACTTGCCGCTGCTGTCTTTCAATGTAGCCATGGTATTTAATTTCAATCTCCACCTGTTCCAACACGTCGGTCGGAAGGTTTGTTCTCTCTGGATCTATTTCCGCCAATACTTTATAGGAAAGTTCTGGTCTGCACATTAACTCAGCCAGCGTTACCGCAGTTTTTAAAGAAGAACTTCCCATCCGTTCCAAAAAAGCCTGATTGGAAGGCGAGGCACCAATGGAAGTCTCCCGCAAACGCTTAATCTCCTTCTGAATCAATTCCATTTTTCGTTCCAAATGGTCCATTTGCTCCCGTGTGATCAGTCCTACTTCATATCCCTTTTTTCGGAGACGAATATCCGCGTTGTCCTGTCTCAACAAAAGTCGATATTCTGCACGGGAAGTCATCATCCGATATGGCTCTGTATTATCCTTTGTTACCAGATCATCCACCAGGACTCCAAGGTATCCCTCAGAGCGATCAATAATAATTTGTTCTCTCCCCTTGCATTTGAGAGCAGCATTGATACCGGCCAAAAGTCCTTGGGCAGCCGCTTCCTCATAGCCGCTGCTTCCATTGGACTGTCCGGCGGAATAAAAACCCTCAATTTCTTTAAACTCTAATGTCGGATTGAGCTGCCTGGCGTCAATACAATCATACTCAATGGCGTAGGCATTTCTCACGATCCTGCAGTTTTCCAGACCAGGGACGGTTCGATACATGGCGAGCTGCACATCCTCAGGCATAGAGGATGACATTCCTCCCACATACATTTCGTTGGTATGTCTTCCCTCCGGCTCAATGAAAACCTGATGTCTTTCTTTGTCCGCGAATTTAACTACCTTATCTTCAATAGAAGGACAGTAGCGGGGACCGGTTCCCTCAATGATACCTGCGTAGATTGGAGAACGGTCCAGATTAGCTCGAATAATCTCATGCGTTTTTGCATTTGTATAGGTCAGCCAACAGGAATCCTGCTCGATCTGTACCGATTCCGGATCAGTGGAAAAGGAAAAAGGAACAATTTTTTTATCTCCAAACTGTTCTTCCATTTTAGAAAAATCCAGGCTTCGTTTATCCATTCGAGCCGGAGTACCGGTCTTGAAGCGCCTCATTTCAATCCCCAGACTTTTCAGGGAATCTGTCAAATAATTGGCTGCCTGCAAACCGTTCGGTCCTGTATAGGTAATAGATTCGCCGCAAAGGCATCTGGCGCGCAGATAAGTTCCTGTACACAAAATAACCGCTTTTGCTTCATAGACCGTACCTGTAAAGGTCTTTACGCCCAAGACCCTTTTCCTGTTATATTCTGAAATATTCTTATGTCTATTTTCTGACGCATTTTCCAACATTTCATTCTGTCGATACTCCGTCATATTTTCCGGTGTTTCTTTTTGAATGTTCTTCGCGTCGTCTTCTAAAATGTTTTTTTGTATATTTTCTGTCAATATTTCACATATTTCAGATTGCTTGATGGACAAATGCTCCTGATTCTCCAGTACCTTTCTCATGCTCCTGCTGTATTCCGCTTTATCTGCCTGGGCGCGAAGAGAATGAACGGCCGGTCCTTTAGAAATATTGAGCATTTTGGACTGAATGAAGGTCTTATCAATATTCTTTCCCATTTCACCGCCAAGGGCATCCACCTCCCTCACCAAATGTCCTTTAGAGGAGCCTCCCACATTCGGATTGCAGGGCATCAGCGCGATGCTGTCTACGCTCACTGTAAAAATAACCGTTTCCAATCCCATTCTCGCACATGCCAAAGCCGCTTCACAGCCGGCATGTCCGGCCCCGATCACACAGACATCTACCTTTTCTCTGATCTGAGACATTTCATTTCTCCCTATCTTGTATAAAGCGGTATCGGCCTTTCTTCACTTTCCCAGACAGAATTTGGAAAAGATCTCGTTCACCAGGTCTTCTCCCACTTCCTCCCCAATCACATGTCCCAGCGCAGCATAAGCATTCATGAGATCAATGGAGAAGAAGTCTTCCGGCATCCCTGCCTGTAGGCTTTCCTGTACGAGCTGCAGACTTTCATAAGCCTCCCGAATTTCTTCTTTCTGCCTTAGACTGGTAATGACTACCTCATCCTCCTGTCGAATCACACCGTCGAAAAACAACTTTTCCACAGCATTCTCAAATTCTTCCATTCCCGTTCCTTCCCGTGTAGAGGTATTGATCACACAGGGGATGAAAGAATCCTCGATTTTCAAAGAAGAAGGTCTGCGAAAAGTGTTTTCCTCCTCTTTCCAAAGGCTACTTTTTTCCCGGTAGAAGTCTAAAAATGATTCTTTTGTTACGACAGCCGGTAAATCCGTTTTGTTCAGCAGGACGATAACCTTCTTTTCCCGTATTGATTCCATAATCTGAGAGTCATTTTCGTCCAAGGGAACAGAAGCATCTGCTACATAAACAATTAGATCTGCTTCTGATGCGTATTTTTTTGCCCGCTCCACACCGATCTTTTCGATAACGTCCTCTGTACTGCGGATTCCTGCTGTATCTATCAAATTTAGAGAAAGATCCTTCAATCGAACAGATTCCTGCAGCGTATCCCGTGTTGTTCCCGCAATTTCCGTAACGATAGCAATTTCCTCTCCTGCCAGCAGATTCAATAGAGAGGATTTTCCAGCATTCGGTTTTCCTACGATTACCGTACGGATTCCTTCTTTTCGCATCCGTCCGTCGTCTGCAGAATCCAAAAGTTTTTTTATCCTTTCAAGAAGCAATTTCAAAACATTAGATAAACGTTCCGGATATCCTTCCGTGTCGATATGTTCCGGATCATCCAATGCGGATTCAATAAAAGCGAGTTCATATAAAATTTCTTTCCGAAGTTCTCTTATTTCTTTAAAAACAGATCCTCTTAACTGCTGCAGAGAATTTTTTCGCGCAAACTCATTTTGCGAATGGATCAAATCCATGACAGCTTCTGCTTTTGTCAAATCGATCCTTCCGTTCAAAAAAGCCCTTTTTGTGAATTCCCCTGGTTCTGCCAGCCGTGCACCGTTTTTCAGCACCGATTCCAATACCCGTTTCAATAGAAAAAGTCCACCGTGGCAGCTGATTTCCACTGTATCTTCTCTCGTATAGCTTTTCGGTTTCTTCATCAGGGAAAGCATCACTTCGTCAATGATCTCCCCGTCATCCACCACGTATCCATAGTGGATCGTATGGCTTCCATACTCTTCCACGCGCTTCCTTTTTCCGGCAGATTGAAAAATTCTGTCTGCCACATCAAAAGCATTATCACCGCTTATCCTTACGATCCCAATTCCTGCATCCGACAGTCCCGTAGCGATTGCCGCGATCGTATCGCTCCACATTCGAAAAAACCTCCGAAATATGCTGAATACGGCCCTCCGTTTTCCAAAAAAGGAAAAGCGAAGGGCCGTCACTCTTTTAATACGTCTCTAATTACCGCTTCATCGACACAACCACGTGACGGAAAGGTTCTTCTCCTTCGCTATGAGTCGTCACGTACCGGTCATTCTGGAGTGCGGAATGAATGATTCTTCTTTCATACGGATTCATTGGCTCCAGAGATACAGGTCTTTTGGTCCTCTTTACCTTATAAGCAATATTTTTTGCCAGATTCTCCAAAGTATCCTTTCTTCTCTTTCGGTAATTCTCTGTATCTACTTTGACCCGAATATAATCCTCAGATGTCTTATTGACCACGAGAGCTACCAAATACTGCAGAGAATCCAGCGTCTGTCCCCTTTTACCGATGAGAACACCCATTTCTTCACCCTTCAGGTCCACATCCAAATGCTTCTGTTCTTCATCATAAGAGACTTCTACGGAGACCGGCATATTCATCGCTTCAAAAACTTCACTCAGAAAATTTTTGGCGATATCTTCCACCGACAGTTTCACTCGTGCCTGAATCACGGCGGGCTTTGCTCCGATTCCAAGAAAACCGCTGGTTCCTTCTTCCAGAACTTCATATTCAAGTTTGTCACTGGTGACAACAAAATGCTGACATGCATTTGTTACCGCGTCACTGACTGTTTTCGCACTGAACTTTTGGAAATCCATCTCTTTTCCCTCCCTATTTTCTGGTGTTTCTTTCATTATAATCTTTGACCATGTTAGCCTTTGCGGCAAGGCTTCCTGGTTTCGCTGCATTCTTATTGTAATACTCCGTAGACTTGCGGATCTTCTCTTCTTTTTCTTCCTGCGTCATTTCTGCCTTCGGTTTTGGAGGCATTTTGGAAGGGATTGGCGTCACATTTCTGGTATTCATGGTTGCATAGCTGTTCAGTTTAGCAGGATCGATTCCCTTTTTGCGAAGCTTCGCGTCCCTTTTCTCGATGTTCTTCTTAATTTGAGCATCGATATCCATTTTATCAATATGCTTGTTGATTACAACCTGCTGCACACTTCTGACAACAGAACCGGCCACCCAGTAAAGACCCATGCCAGCGGGAAGAGAAAAGCAGAAGAAGGCTGACATCAATGGCATCATTGTGTTCATCATTTTCATGGACTGAGCCATAGAGCCCTGATTCCCGTTTCCGCTGTTGTTTTCCGGCTGCGGCATTAATTTTACATTGAGCCACTGTGTTAATGCAGAAAGAATCGGGATCGAAACGGCGCCAATCACCATCAGCCAGGCGCCTGTCTGAAGAGCCTGACTGATCATGAAGGAAGGAGAATTCCCCATGTTCAATCCAAGAAAATTATTGTAATGATTCATTTTTTCCACCGTCTGCGAAATATCATCCGCTAACGACGGAAACTGTGCTGCCAGTCCTTCCCATTCCGCAGAAGATGCCTTATAGAGCACATCAATGTACGTATTCTGTATGTACTCCGTATTGCCTGCCAAAAAAGCTTCGTTGGTAAATTGTCTGGAGTACATAACAGCATTGCTGAAATTTGAGGAATTATTCAGGAAATCCGCACTTCCAGACGTATTCACCAATTTCTCCACCAGAGGGAAAAAAGCATCCTTCACCTGGGAAACATAAGCCGGAACGTTCATGAACACCCGATAAAGAGCGAACAGAATCGGCATCTGAATCAGGAGCTGAACGCAGCTTCCGCTGGGAGACACGCCGTACTTATCATAAATGGCCTTTGTCTCCTGCTGCATAGCCATCATGGATTCATTATCTTTTTTTCCGTTATACTTTTTCTGAACAGCCTGAAGTTCAGGATTCATCCTCGCACTCAGCTTGGAAAATTTTTGCTGTTTTACCGTCAAAGGCATCAAAAGCAGATAAATAACAATTGTAAACAGAATGATCGCCAGACCGATATTTGGAATTCCGATCTTGTCCAGAATCCAGAAAATGCCGTTCATAATTACGCCCAGCACCTTCGCGATCGGTCCAAGGATCGCGCCGTCATATTGTGTCAACAAAATAGAATTCAATCTTCTTTCCTCCTGCTGCAGTGTTCCTTTTATGGAACCGGATCATATCCCCCTTTTGAAAAAGGATTGCATCGCAAGATCCTCCACAGAGCCAGCGCTCCGCCCTTTATGACCCCGTACTTTTCAACGGCCTGCAGCCCGTATTCGGAGCAGGTGGGAAAATAGGGACATTTGGTGCGTTTGAATGGCGAAATATATTTTCTGTAAAACAGAATCGCCGCGATCACTATTTTTTTCATAATAACTGTCAAGCCTGTTCTCTGCCGGTTATTCCGTGGAGCCTGGCGAGATGCAAAAGCGCGCTTTCCATCTTCTCATAGGAAGCGGAAGCGGCGGCGGCCCGCGCCACGATCACAATATTTAAACCGCTATTAAATATATGTTCCTGCAACCGATAGCTTTCTTTCACGAGCCTTTTCACACGGTGCCTTATCACACTGTTTCCAACCTTCCGGCTGACAGAAATGCCGAGAAGATTTCTGTCCTGATCATTTTCCGATACATACATCACGAGATATCTGTTGGCCTTTGCCCTGCCGTTCTGATAAACTTCCTGAAACTGCCGGTTTTTGCGTAAGGACTCCGTTTTTTTCATACACGATTAAAATAGGCCACAATATTGCGGCCTATACGGTTAATCTCTTTCTTCCCTTTGCTCTCCTGGCTGCCAGAACCTTTCTTCCGCCAGCGCTGCTCATTCTTGCCCGAAATCCGTGCACCTTGGAGCGCTGCCTCTTTTTAGGCTGAAACGTCATTTTCATGTCAGATACACCTCCCTTTCCGACCTTGATCTATCTGCAGCCGAAATAAGCTCTCAGCTTATTTTCCGTCGCCGCGAATCAGGTAATATGCATGATCTTTCATGACATGTATCAGAAAATATCGGTATCATTATATCGGGTCAGGCCGCGTAAGTCAAGTAAAAATCCCGATTTTTGGGCCTTATAATTTTGCCCGAAAAAAGCCTTAAAAATCGTTATTTTCAACAATACAAGATATTGTTGCATATTTTAAAAACAGCCTACAAGATATAGGCTGTTGATAATGGGAAAATCTCCTTCCACATTTTCCTCGATTAACATAACATTATCCACAAATTGTGGAAAACATGTGGATAAACTCATTTTTCTTCCACATCAAAGCCCATAAAAAAGCCTTTTCTTCAACATTTTTCCTGTGAACGAAAGTTATCCACAATTCAACGCCGATTTCCCTTATTTTTTTTCTTTTTCTCTCTCTTTTTTCGTTGACTGTGGATAAAATTTTGCATTTGCCATTTTTCCTCAATTAGTTTATTATAAAAAAGACTCAAATCTCTTTGCCTGAAGGATTTTAGATATGAGGAGGTTTTTGTAATGCATTTCATCGGGGAGAATTGGGAAGCGATCAAGCAAGCAGTTCTTCAGGAATATCAGCTGACGAATATATCCTATATGACTTGGATCGATCCGCTGCGATTTCAAGATGTGAAGGGGGATACGGTCTATATCCAGATTCCCGCAGTTCAAGCCAACATGCTCGGCTATATTACCGGAAAATACAAAGATTATTTTAAAGTCACCATATCCGAAATGATGGACCACATCTATGATGTGGTTTTTGTCGTGGAAAAACCTGAAAAGCAGGCAGACCGTCCGGAAGAAAATAACGCTGCAAAAATATCCTCCTCTCATCAAGAACGTTCCAACCTGAATCCAAAATACCGCTTCGATACCTTCGTGGTAGGAAACAACAACAAGTTCGCTCATTCCGCTTGTCTCGCCGTAGCAGAATCTCCCGGCAATGCTTACAATCCTCTTTTTATCTATGGCGGTGCTGGACTGGGCAAGACACACCTGATGCATTCCATCGGCCATTTCATTCTGGATCACAATCCGGATATGAAGGTACTTTATGTAACCAGTGAATCCTTTACGAATGAAGTGATTGAATCCATTCGGAGCGGCAACGCTACCCTCATGACAAAGCTCAGAGAAAAATACAGGACCGTTGATGTTCTCATGATCGACGATGTCCAATTTATAATAGGAAAAGAAAGTACACAGGAAGAATTTTTTCATACCTTTAATGTACTTCATTCTGCTGGAAAACAAATCGTCCTTTCCTCAGATAAACCCCCGAAAGAAATGGAAACATTGGAAGAGCGGTTCCGTTCCCGTTTCGACTGGGGACTGATCGCGGATATCCAGCCGCCCGACTATGAGACACGTATGGCGATCTTAAAAAGGAACGCGGAATATACTCATCGCAGCATTGACGATAAAATCTTTGAATATATCGCTACCAATATCAAGTCCAATATACGAGAGCTGGAAGGCGCATTCAATCGAATCATCGCCAAATCCAAGATTGAAAATCAATCGCGGATCACGTTGGAACTGGCGGAAGATGCTCTGAAGGACATCATCAACCCGGACAGGCCTCAGGAGATCACACCGGAGATCATTCTGAAAGTGACAGCGGAAAATTTCGGTGTCATGCCGGAAGACATTCTTTCCAAAAAACGAAACTCCGAATTCGTTCTCCCCAGGCAAGTATTCATGTACCTTTGCCGGAAACTTACGGACGCTCCCTATATGAATATTGCGAAGATGCTGGGCAAAAAAGACCACACAACAATCATCCACGGTGCGAATAAAATTGAGGATGAATTGAAAAATAACCTGGAAATTAAGAACCGGATCGAGACAATCCGCAAAACTCTGGGTGCATAACCAACACTTATTTTTTCATTTATCCTGAAGTTTTTCACACGTTACCCATTTTCATTTTTTTGAAAAAATAGTATAATGAAGTGGGTTATCCACATATCGACATCTTTTATTATGAAAGACTAAGGATTTCCATATAGATTAATATCTTTTGCGATGCCGGGATATGAATCTTCGTTCCGTCCCAAAACCGTATCCGTCTGTGGATATTATAAAGCTCTGCTGGAGAAGGGAGAAAACAATGAAATTAGTGTGTGCAAAAGCAGATCTGTTAAACGGCCTTCAGATCGTTTCAAAAGCCGTTCCGAGCAAAACAACGATGTCCATTTTGGAATGCATTCTGCTGGACTGTTCTGGAAATGAAATTAAACTCACAGCTAACGATATGGAGCTGGGAATAGAAACCTTAATTGACGGTACGATTCTGGAAAAAGGAATTATTGCGTTGGATGCAAAGATTTTTTTAGATATCGTCAGAAAGCTTCCAGACAACGACATCACGATCGTAACAGATCATACTTGCAAAGCAACAATTACCTGCGAAAAATCGAAGTTCAATATTCTCGGAAAGCCGGGAGACGACTTCGCTTATCTTCCTGATATCGAGAGAAGAGATTCCGTTATCGTCTCGCAATATACGCTGCGCGAGGTAATTCGCCAGACCATCTTTTCCATTGCCGATAATGATACCAACCGTTTGATGTCCGGGGAATTATTTGAAATCAACGGTGAAGAGCTGAAGGTTGTTTCTTTGGATGGACATCGCATTTCTATTCGCAGGATTCTGCTGCGCGGTTCATATGCGCCTAAAAAAGTGGTCATTCCTGGGAAAACGCTGAATGAGATCAGTAAAATTTTGTCTGGCGATACCGATCAGGATGTTTCTATCTTCTTTACAGATAAACATGTATTGTTTGAATTTGATTCCACAGTTGTCGTTTCCAGGCTGGTAGAGGGTGAATATTTCCGTATTGACCAGATGCTTTCCAGTGACTATGAGACAAAGGTCGTAATAAACAAACGGGAATTTTTGAATTGTATTGATCGCGCGACACTGCTCATCAAAGAAGGGGATAAAAAGCCTATTATTATCAACATTACAGATGGTTCCATGGAACTGAAAATCAATTCCGCAGTGGGAAGCATGAATGAGCAGATCGATATTGATAAATATGGCCGGGATTTGATGATAGGTTTTAATCCGAAGTTCTTAATCGATGCACTGCGTGTCATTGACGACGAACAGATTACAATCTATCTGGTGAATCCAAAGGCTCCTTGCTTCATCCGCAACGATGATAACAGTTATATTTATCTGATCCTGCCGGTGAATTTTACGACAGTAAGCTGAAAGGTTCAGAGATGAGGTTTTTATGCAGACATACAGAATAAAGGATGATTTCATAAAGCTTGGACAGGCGCTGAAGGCTGCAGGATTTGCGCAGAGCGGTGTAGATGCCAAATATGCGGTGATGGACGGCCTGGTGAAAGTGAACGGGGAGGTCTGCGTTCAACGCGGTAAAAAATTGTTTCCCGGCGATGTGGTGGAATACCGGGGACAAACGCTGAAGATCGAGTCGTGAGGCATTTCTATGGTCATTCAGTCGCTAGAATTGTCCGGTTTTCGGAACTATGATTTTCTGCATATCGAATTTGATAAAGGGACAAATATTTTATTCGGTGATAACGCACAGGGAAAGACAAATATCCTGGAAGCAATTTTTCTTTGTGCAACGACAAAATCCCACCGAGGAAGCAAAGACCGGGATATTGTTAATTTTCAGGCGGAAGAATCCCACATCAGAGCCTATGTGAAAAAGAGCGGGGATGAAATCCGCATCGATATGCATTTACGCAAAAATAAATCCAAAGGAATCGCTATTGATGGAGTCAGAATCAAAAAGGCGGCGGAGCTTCTTGGCACTGTGAATGTAGTGTTTTTCTCGCCTGAGGATCTTTCTATTATCAAGAGCGGTCCGGCGGAGCGCAGGCGATTTGTGGATATGGAGCTGTGTCAGCTCGATTCTTTTTATCTGTATAATTTGAACAACTATAACAGGATTGTCAATCAGCGCAACCGGCTTTTAAAGGATTTGTACCTGAATCCTTCGCTTCGGGAAACACTGACTATCTGGGATTCTCAGCTTGTGTCATACGGGAGTAAAATCATTGAACGGCGCCGCGCCTTTACGGAGCAGTTGAACGAGATCATTTATGAAATTCATCTTCGACTATCCGGCGGAAAGGAGCATTTGAAGATCGTTTATGAACCAGATGCGGCGGAAGAAAATTTCGCACAAAGACTTGCTGAAGGACAAGAGAGAGATATCCGAATGAAGATGACAGGAAGCGGTCCCCATCGGGATGATTTTTCGTTTCTTGCGGATGGCGTGGATATCCGTCGATTCGGTTCTCAGGGGCAGCAGCGGACAGCAGCCCTTTCTCTGAAGCTTTCTGAAATCGAACTTGTGAAAAAAATGACAAAGGATATGCCAATTCTGCTTCTGGACGATGTTCTTTCAGAACTGGATTCCAAACGGCAGAATTATCTTTTGAACAGCATTGGAGAGATCCAGACTGTCATTACCTGTACAGGTTTGGATGATTTTGTAAACAACAGGTTTGAAATAAACCGTGTATTTCAAGTAGTGAACGGAACCGTAAGCGCGGGACAGGACGGAGGACAGAATTAATGAGCGTGGAATACGGAGCGGATCAGATTCAGATTTTAGAGGGGCTGGAGGCAGTGCGCAAACGGCCTGGCATGTATATTGGAACAACATCTTCCAGGGGACTTCATCATCTCGTCTATGAGATCGTGGATAATGCGGTGGATGAGGCATTGGCGGGATTTTGTGATGATATTCAGGTTTTTATTAATCCCGATAATTCAGTTACGGTCATAGACAACGGACGCGGAATTCCCGTAGGGATCAACCATAAGGCTGGAATTCCGGCTGTGGAGGTTGTTTTTACTGTGCTGCACGCTGGCGGTAAATTCGGCGGTGGGGGATATAAGGTCTCCGGAGGCCTGCACGGCGTGGGTGCATCTGTGGTGAACGCTCTTTCTGACTGGCTGGAGGTGGAAATATGCCTGGACGGAAAGGTTTATGAGCAGAGGTATGAAAGAGGACATGTCTGTTATTCTCTGCGGGAGATCGGTGTCTGCGATCCCGAAAAGACGGGAACGAAGGTGACCTTCAAACCGGACGCCACGATCTTCACCGAGACGACAGAATTTGAATTCGACGTTCTTCAGACCAGGCTCCGGGAAATGGCCTTCCTCACCAGGGGCCTTCGCATCACGCTGGAGGATGACCGAGAGGAAGAGCCCAGGAAAAAGACATTTCACTATGAAGGCGGGATCAAGGAATTTGTTACGTATCTGAACGGCAGCAAGGCCGCTCTTTACGATAAAGTAATGTATTTTGAGGGAACCAAAAACGGCGTTTATGTGGAAGTGGCGATGCAGCATAATGACTCTTACAATGAGAGCGTTTTTTCCTTTGTCAACAATATCAATACGCCGGAGGGAGGAACCCATCTGGTGGGCTTCCGCAACGCCCTGACCAAGACCTTCAACGATTACGCCAGAAACAATAAGCTCTTAAAGGAAAATGAACAGAACCTTTCCGGCGAGGATATCAGGGAAGGGCTGACAAGCATCATCAGCGTGAAGATCGAAGATCCCCAGTTTGAGGGTCAGACCAAACAGAAGCTGGGAAATTCCGAGGCCAGAGGCGCGGTGGACAGCGTGGTCAGCGAGCAGCTCACCTATTTTCTGGAGCAGAATCCCACGATCGCCAGAGCGATCCTGGAAAAGTCCATCCTGGCTCAGCGGGCCAGAGAGGCGGCGAGAAAAGCCAGGGACCTGACGAGAAGAAAGACCGCTCTGGAAAATACCACCCTTCCCGGAAAGCTGGCGGACTGCTCCGATAAAGATCCGAGAAACTGTGAAATTTATATTGTAGAAGGAGATTCTGCAGGAGGTTCTGCCAAAAAGGCCAGAAGCCGGGCAACGCAGGCCATTCTGCCTCTGCGCGGCAAAATCCTGAATGTGGAAAAAGCGCGTCTGGATAAGATCTTTTCCAATGCGGAGATCAGGGCCATGATCACGGCCATCGGGACCGGCATCCATGATGATTTTGATATTACGAAGCTGCGCTACCATAAAATCGTGATCATGACGGATGCGGATGTGGACGGCGCGCATATTGCCACTCTGATGCTGACCTTCCTTTATCGGTTCATGCCGGAATTGATCAAGCAGGGGTATGTGTATCTGGCAAAGCCTCCTCTCTATAAACTGGAGAAGAACAAGAAAATCTGGTATGCCTACAGTGAAGAGGAACTCACCGCTATACTGGAGGAGGTCGGAAGAGACCAGAACAATAAAATTCAGCGTTACAAAGGGCTCGGTGAGATGGATGCGGAACAGCTCTGGGAGACTACCATGGATCCGGAGCGCAGGATTCTGATGCGCGTGAGCATGGATGAAGAGACGGAATCTGAGGTGGATCTTACCTTTACCACACTGATGGGGGATCAGGTAGAGCCGCGGCGCAAATTCATCGAGGAAAACGCGAAATTCGTGAAGAATATGGACAACTGGGCCTGATGCTGCAGAATGTGAGGAAATATGGAAGACAATATTTTTGACAAAATAGAAGAAGTTGACCTGAAGAAAAAAATGGAGGATTCCTACATTGATTACGCCATGAGCGTGATCGCGGCCCGCGCGCTTCCGGACGTGAGGGACGGCCTGAAGCCGGTGCAGCGCCGGGTGCTCTATTCCATGATTGAGCTGAACAACGGCCCCGACAAGCCCCACCGGAAATGCGCCCGTATCGTCGGCGATACGATGGGTAAATATCATCCCCACGGCGACAGCTCCATCTACGGCGCTCTGGTTAACATGGCCCAGGAATGGAATACCCGCTATCCGCTGGTGGACGGCCACGGCAATTTCGGTTCAGAGGACGGGGACGGTCCTGCGGCCATGCGTTATACGGAAGCCCGCCTATCCAAGATTTCCATGGAGATGTTGGCAGACATCAATAAGAATACCGTGGACTTTTCTCCCAACTTCGACGACACGGAAAAAGAGCCCACCGTCATGCCCGCCCGTTTTCCCAGCCTTCTGGTGAACGGGACCTCCGGCATCGCCGTGGGCATGGCCACCAACATCCCGCCGCACAATCTGCGGGAGGTCATCGATGCTGTGGTGAAAATCATGGACAATCGAATTCTGGAGGATCGGGATACGCAGATTGAAGAAATCATGCGTATTATTAAAGCTCCGGATTTTCCCACCGGCGGTCTGATATTGGGAACGGGGGGCGTGGAGGAGGCTTACCGCACCGGACGCGGCAAGGTGAAGGTGCGTGCGGTTACTAATATTGAGACACTGCCCAATGGAAAGAGCCAGATCATTGTGACGGAGCTCCCTTATATGGTGAACAAGGCGAAGCTCATTGAAAAAATCGCGGACCTGCATAAGGAAAAAAGAATCGACGGCATCACTGACCTGCGGGACGAATCCAACAGGGAGGGAACCCGCGTGGTCATCGAGCTGCGCAAGGATGCCAACGTTAATGTGGTTCTGAACCAGCTCTATAAGCATACCCAGATGCAGGATACCTTCGGGGTCATCATGCTGGCACTGGTGAACAATGAACCCAGGGTTTTGAATCTTTTGGAGATGCTGAAATACTATATCAGACACCAGGAGGATGTTGTCACCAGAAGGACGAAATATGATCTGAATAAGGCAGAAGAAAGAGATCATATTTTGCAGGGTCTGCTCATCGCTCAGGATAACATAGATGAAGTGATTCAAATCATCCGTTCCAGTGAAACGCCGCAGATTTCCAAAGAACGTCTGATCGAGCGCTTTGGCCTCACGGACGTGCAGGCGCAGGCTATCATTGATATGCGTCTGCGCGCACTGACTGGTTTGGAGCGGGAGAAGCTGGAGGCAGAGCATCGAGAACTTCTTTTAAAGATTGCGGATCTGAAAGCGATTTTGGCTGACGAAAAAAGGCTGCTGGGCGTCATTCGAGAAGAAATCCTGATTATAAAAGAAAAATATGGAGATGACAGGAGAAGCAAAATAGGATTCGATGAAGACGATATCACGACGGAGGACATGGTGCCGCTGGACAACACGGTGATCGCCATGACGAATCTGGGTTATATCAAACGCATGACCGTGGATAATTTCAGGGCGCAGAACCGGGGCGGCAAAGGGATCAAGGGGATGAACACCATCGAGGACGATTTCATCGCCGACCTTCTGATGACCACGACCCACCATTATGTGATGTTCTTCACCAATTTCGGCAGGGTGTACCGGCTGAAGGCCTTCGAGATCCCGGAGGCCGGGCGGACCGCCAGAGGGACGGCCATCATCAATCTCCTCCAGCTCTCGCCGGAGGAAAAGATATCGGCCATCATTCCGGTCAAGGACTATGAGGAGGACAAGAACCTCTTCATGGTGACGAAGAAAGGAATCGTGAAGAAGACCTCCATCCTGGAATACAGCAATATCCGCAAGAACGGCCTGCTGGCCATCAACCTGAGAGAGGACGACAGCCTGATCGAGGTCAAGACCACGGACCTGAACAGCGAAATCTTTCTGGTCACCAAATACGGCATGTGCATCCGTTTCAAAGAGACAGATGTGCGGGCGACGGGCCGCTCCTCCATGGGCGTGATCGGCATGACGCTGGCGGACGGAGATGAAGTCGTCGGCATGCAATTGGATCATCAGGGGGATTCCCTGCTGATCGTTTCCGAAAACGGCATGGGCAAGCGGACGCCGCTGCAGGAGTTTGGCGTGCAGCACCGCGGCGGCAAGGGCGTCAAGTGCTACAAGATCACGGAAAAGACCGGCGAGGTGATCGGCGTCAA
>CANQTI010000233.1 GCA_947626725.1 uncultured Eisenbergiella sp. | reverse complement strand
TTCGTGCTGTGCACCGCGAAGGACATGCCCTATACGGCGGCCATGCTGGCGGTCATGGTCTTCCTTCGGAAAACGAGGGAAAAGTGCGGCTGGAAAACGTGGACGGGCTTCTTTTTCGCCCTGTTCGCGATGGCGGTGTTTCGGAACAACGGCTTTTATGTTTTCCTGGCGATGCTTCCGGTGATCCTGGGGATGGCCGGGAGGGCGGGGCGGAAAAGTGCCGCCGCGGTCTGCCTGGCGGCGCTGTTTGTCTGCATCGGGGCGAGGACGCTTCTGAACGAAGCGCTGGATCCGGTCAGCACGGATGCCCAGGAAACGCTCACCGTGCCGATTCAGCAGACGGCGCGGGCCTGGAATTACAGCCCGGAGCTGTTCGACGGCGCACAGAGAGAAATTTTGTTTGAGGTTCTGCCGCAGGAGGTGCTGGAGCGTTATACGCCGAAACTTTCGGATCTGGTCAAAATCGATTTCCAGGCGGAAAAATTTCGGGAGGATCCGGGACGCTATGCGAAGCTCTGGCTGGATATCGGGAAGAAAGCGCCCCTCACCTATCTCAATGCCTGGCTGATGACGTCCTACGGCTTCTGGTATCCGTTCACGGTCATAGACGTGTACAACGGGAGCCGTTATTATACGGGCAGTTCATATTTTAGCTGTGAAACGGAACCGCCCGGCGTGCGCCAGAGTCGGATCCCGCTGCTGGAGCGGGTGTATCAGGTGATCTCCTGGCGAGATCTGATCCACCGGATTCCTGTCATTTCTTGGTCCTTTTCTCCCGGCTTTCTCTGTTGGATTTATGTATTGGCGGGACTGTATCTGCTCTCTGAGGGGAAATGGAGGGGGATCGGCATTCTGGCGCCGGTCTATCTGAATCTGCTGACGGTGCTGCCGGGGCCCACGTATCTGGTACGCTATGTGCTGATTTTTTGGTTCGCGTTGCCATTATTGCCAGTTGTCATCAAATCGCAGATGTGCTATACTGCTATGGATAATGGGTAAAGTGTGAAAGTCCATTTTTCCCATTTCCCAAGGGGAAAAAATCATGAATCGAAAAGTCAAAGCCTATCGCGCAATTACATATATTGTCCTATTTTATACCGTGGTGATCTTTTTCCTGCTGGGGTGCTGCGGGATCCTGAAAAAGGACCGGACGGTGGCGGGAAAGGAAGTGCCTGTGGGAACAGTGCAGGTGCGGATGGACCAGCAGGTGCAGCAGGTGTTTCTGGCGGAGGGCACTTATCTGCGGTATTTGGAGCTGTATGTGATGTCGGAGGATTCTGCAGGGGATCAGTATCATCTGTATTTTTATGATGAGAATAATGAGGTGTTGGTGAATCGGGATGTGGCGATGCCGGAGGTGGAGCTTCCCGGTTTTCTGCGGATTCCGATCGATGTTCCGACGGTTCCAGGAACCGCTTATGTCTGGCAACTGAAGGGAGCGGCGGTGCCGATGGATCTCTCCGTTGAAAATACGGGAGAGACCGGACTGGTCACCTTTGGTAATTATTATGTGGTCCATGACGGGGAAACGCAGATGCATGAGGCACAGAACATCATCATGCGTCTGATCTATATGGACAGCCCCTCCGGATGGAAGATGCTTCTGCTGTATGCGGGCATCATTTTTGTTGCGGCGGCTGTGATCCTCTGGGCGGAAACCAGAGGGCGTTTTTCCAGAAGGCTTTCCGGGGAGATCCGGGTACAGACTGCCATGCAGCTGACGCTGGGGCCGACCCTTCTGGCTGCGTTGCTCTATCTGATTTCTATCATTTTTATACAGAAGGCGTTCGGCGGAAAGGCGGATGACAGGCTGGTGTATGCGCTGGGACTCGGGGCCGCCGCCGTGTGTATCGCGCTGTTTCTTTTCGGAAAGCGCAAAGAAGGATCCCCAGCGTCGTTCCGCCGTTTGGCCGCGGAAAGAGGCATGGATTGGCTGCAGGCGGCATGTTTTGCGGGCATTCTCTGGAGCTCAGTCGATTATATGAACGCCCAGTATCAGATCTGGCAGGATCTGGCCTGCCGGAAGATGCTGTTCTGGATGTGTCTTCTACTGCTGACCATGGGGTCCCTGCGGGTGGTATGGAACCGGCGGGGGATCGCCTGGTGTCTGATCTGTGTTGCGGCGGGAGCGGGATATTTCCTGTACTGCAGATTTAGTATACAGAAACAGGAACCTGAGCTTTCTCTGGCGGCATATGAAGCTCTGATCGCGGCGGCGCTCGGGCCGGTGCTGTTTTCCTTGTGGGACAAGTTCCGTAACCGGCGGTTTGAGACGGCCGGACTGAACCGGCCCTATGCGGTATTCCTGGCCTTTTTCATGGGACTTCTCGTGGTCTTCCGCAACACCAGGGGCTGGCCGATCTATCTGGCCGTCGTATTCGGATGCTTTTACCTGTTTTATGCGGGATGGGAAAACAGGAGACAGTTGCTGCCCAATTTCTGCAGCGGCATCATCCTGCATTTTGTGACGGCGCTGGTCTTCGCCATGGCGAGGCGTCCCTAC
>CANQTI010000232.1 GCA_947626725.1 uncultured Eisenbergiella sp. | reverse complement strand
CATGCCCAGATAGCTCAGTTGGTAGAGCAGAGGACTGAAAATCCTCGTGTCACTGGTTCGATTCCGGTTCTGGGCATCTTTTTATGCCCTTTTTTATGGATTGAGGCGGCCTGTGATTCAGGCCGCCTCAATGTGTGTTCAGACTGCTTCAATGCGTATTCAGACGGCTTCAATCTGTGCGGGATGTTTTACACCGAACTGTCTGCGCAGTTCATCCATGATCCGCATGATCCGGAGCGTTTCTTCGTGGGACATCTGTGGGCATTCCAGTTCGCCGTTGGCAATGGCATGTGCGCAGGCTTCCACTTCGTATTCATAACCGCTGATGCAGGCAGGAGCGTTGTGTGTGGCGATGAGGCGCCAGGAATCGTCATAGACCTTCAGCACCCTGGGATTGGTGAGATTATCGATCTCTAACATTCCTTTTTCACAGGAGATGATACCCTTGTTCTGCCCGAGGCCTATCATGGAGGCGATCACCAGAGCCATGCGGCCGTCCGCGTAGCGCAGCAGCACCGTTTCCTGAGCATCCATGCCTTTTTCCGTCAGGGTTGCGGCGCCGGAAACAGAAATCGGATCGCTGCCGAAGTACATGGCGGCGAAATTGAGCGGATAGACGCCCAGATCCAGAAGTGCGCCGCCGGCCAGTTCGGGCTCTTTCATGCGGGGAACATCGCAGATGCGGCAGCTGAAGTTTGCGGTCAGCATCGTAGGCTGTCCCACGATGCCGCTTTTCATGACATCTTCGATGATATGGCGCATGGGCATGTAGCGGGGCCAGAGAGCCTCTGTAATGAGCAGCTTTTTCTCCTCGGCAAGGGCAAACAGCGCTTCGGCCTGTTTGGCATTGACGGTGAAGGCCTTCTCGCAGAGCACATGTTTTCCGTGTTCCAGACTGAGCCTGGCGTATGTGTAGTGGTGGGAATGAGGCGTCGCCACATAGACCAGATCGACGTTGGGATCCTGCAGCATTTCCTCATAACTGCCGTAGGCCTTTTGAATGTTCCATTTTTTGCTGAAGGCGAGCGCCTTTGCGAGATCTCTGCTCGCGACGGCGTAACCGTTTACGGAGTCCATCTGGCCGATGGTTTTTGCCATTGTCGCAGCGATGCCGCCTGAGCCCAGAATTCCGATGTTTAACATAAATAGACCTCCTTTTGCCGGTGTTTGGAGAAGCTGTATTCTCTGAATCATATGGATTGCGGGAATAGGAGCGCCGTTTAACGTCAGCCGGTTGGCTTTCTCCTTCCCATTTATGTCCATTATATCGTACTGTGGAAGGAATGTAAACTTTTCACTCGATGGAAAATATCGGAGTGTCAGTCGGAAAATATCGGGGCGGAAAGCTTAAGATTTGTTTAAAGATTCTGTTGGGGACTTTTCAGGAAGTGCGGCAGGGTGTAATATAAAAACAGAACAGGAAATGATGCCGAAAGGATTTGTCTGCGAGGGGGATTTATCATGGAATCGAAAAACAGGAACGGTCTGACGGCGATCGTGATCGCGCTCATTGCGGCGGTGACGGTGATCGCCAGCGTGCTGATCTTTACAAAGGAGTTTGTGGGATATAAGAAAACCGCCAACGGCAGCGGCCTGAGCGCTACCGGTTCGGCCAGCAGCGATTTTGAGTCCGATCTGATCGTCTGGCGCGGCAGCTTTTCCGCCAGCGGCTCCACCACAAAAGAGGCGTATGAGGTGATCAAGCGGGATACCGAGCTGGTGCGGGATTATCTGCTGGAGAACGGCGTGCTGGAGGACGAGCTGGTTTTCAGCTCTGTGGACATCCGCCAGCGTTACCGGACGGAATATGATGAGAACGGCAATTATGTGCGGGACTATCTGGACGGGTATGACCTGGATCAGAACGTGACCGTCACCTCCAACGATGTCGATAAGGTGGAGGGTATTTCCAGGGACATCACGAAGCTGATCGAATCGGGGGTTGAATTTTCCTCCTATTCGCCGGAGTATTACTGCACGAAGCTGGATGAGGTGAAGCTGGAACTGATCCAGAAGGCCACGGATAACGCCAGACAGAGGATCGATATCATGGCCGAGGGGACCGGGTGCCGGGTCGGCAAGCTCCTGTCCGCGAACCTGGGCGTGTTCCAGATCACGGCGAAGAATTCCGGCTCCGGGGAGTATACCTACGACGGCGCTTTTGATACCAGCTCCCGCCACAAGACGGCGAATATCACGGTCCGGCTCAATTACGCGGCGGAATGACGCTTCTGCCGTATGAAATGGCCGCAGCACCGAATGAAATCATCGAATGGAATACAGGAAGATTTGGCGTCCCGCCTGAAGCGGGACGCCTTATTTTTTGCGGGAAAACGGCGTCAGAGGGAATCGCGGGGAGAGCGCCGGGCCAGGTTGATGCCAGGCGTCCCTGCCCCCTGCCGGGACCGTTTATGCCTTCACATCCCGTGTCCGCAGCAGCCAGAGCGCGGCGGCGCAGAAGAGGAGGAACCAGACGCCGCAGCAGCCGAGGAAGCGGAGCATTTCGCCC
>CANQTI010000231.1 GCA_947626725.1 uncultured Eisenbergiella sp. | reverse complement strand
CCGGCCCGTGATATCGAACGTGATATCATGTCTGAATGATCCAATTATAATATATGAAATATCAGAATGCAATATCGCGGCCCCACAGGAACGGGGAAAGCCTGCAATGCTTCCTTCCGCGCCGCGGCAAATAGGCCTCTTCCGCAACGAGGCAAGCGCTTCCTTCTGCACTGAGGCAGATGAATCCTTTTGCGCCGCGGCAAAAGGTTGAGAAATCACAAAAACCGCGGTACAATAAGAAAAATGAAGCAGTTCAGGTTTTCGTTTCTCCGGTACGGACCGTCCCGCCAGGGGCAGTGCGGGACGGCAGTTTTCCGCTGTACGGCCGCCTTTTGCCCCTTGCCGGCGGAGACAGATCAGATGCGCAAAAAGGACAGCGCGGAAAGGACATCATGAAACAGACGAACGCAAAAGGAAAAAATCCGATCATCCGATCCATCTATACCGCCGACCCGGCGCCCATGGTCTGCGGCGACACGCTTTGGCTTTATACGACCCATGACGAAGACGAGCTGAAAAACGACTTTTATACGATGGTGGACTGGCGCTGTTTTTCAACGCAGGATATGGTCCACTGGACGGACCACGGGAAGGTCTTTTCCCTGGAGGACATCGCATGGGCAGACGACCGCGCATGGGCGCCGCAGGCTGTGGCCCGCAACGGCAGATATTATCTTTACTGTCCGGTGCATAAAAAGGACGGAGGAATGGCGATCGCCGTAGGGATCGCCGATCATCCGGCGGGTCCCTTCCGGGATCTCGGATATCCGCTGATCGATGAGGGCGACTGGAACGATATCGATCCCACGGTATTTATCGACGACGACGGGCAGGCATACCTGTATTTCGGCAATCCGGAACTCCGCTATGTTCTGCTGAATGAGGACATGATCTCTTACGATCAAAAAACAGGGGTAGTCAAGATCCCCATGACCGAGGATGCCTTCGCAAAGGGCGGACACATGACTGGAACCTCTTATGGGGAAGGTCCCTGGTTTTATAAACGCTGCGGCCTCTATTATATGGTATACGCCGCATTCGCCGAAGGCCAGGGCCGCAATGAGCACCTCGCATATTCTACCTCCACAGGCCCCACCGGTCCCTGGAAATACGGCGGCGTCCTGATGACGGAGGAAGGCGGCGTCTTTACCAATCATCCCGGGATCGCCGACTTCAAGGGGCATTCCTATTTGTTTTATCATACCGGGGAGCTCCCCGGAGGCAGCCTGTTCCACCGCTCTGTCTGCGTGGCCGAATTTACCTACCGGGAGGATGGCTCCATCGGCGTCATAGAAAAATGCGGCGGTGTCGATCCGGTGGAATAAACGGCATTTCTTCCGCGCGCAAATGTTTCCGCAGGAAGAAACACCGTTTATTTCTGCGGAACCGTTTGTGCGCGGACACTTCGGAAATGTTTTTCTTGTCAAGAGCAGAGAAGTCTGTTATAATTCGTTGTTGTTTTAAAAATATAACGCCATGGAGGTTATTATGAAAAAGATCATCTCATTGCTGCTGGCTTTCCTGCTCTGCACCGCAACAGCCTGCGGCGGGAACGCGGCCGCGCCGAAGAATACCGTGCCGCAGGACAGCGCCGTGCCGCAGGAAACCTCAGCAGAAGAGGACACCGCAGCGCCGAAAGCGTCCGAGACCGAAGATGCCGCGCGGCAGGAAACGCCTGCAGCAGAAGACACGGAAGCGCAGGAAACTCCCGCGGCGGAAGACGCCGCAGTGTCGGAATCATCCGAAACCGTTTATCCCGTCACCCTCACCGACCAGCTGGGCCGGGAAGTGACCATTGAGACCGAGCCGCAGACGCTGGTCAGCGGCTATTACATTTCCACCAGTCTGCTGGTCGCTCTGGGGCTGGAGGACCGCCTGGTCGGCATCGAAGCCAAAGCCAAAAGCCGCAATATCTATCAGCTCAGCGCACCCCAGCTCATCGATCTGCCAAGCGTGGGCACGGCGAAGGAGTTCGACCTGGAGGGCTGCGCCGCGCTGGAGCCGGATCTCATCGTCCTGCCCGTGAAGCTGGAAAAGGTCATCCCTTCCCTGGAGGAGCTGGGCTTCACCGTTCTGGCCGTCGATCCCGAGGATGAAGCGCTTCTGGAAGAGGCCGTCACCCTGCTGGGCGAAGCCACCAACACCGCGGCGCGGGCACAGGAGCTTCTGGCGTTCAAGGACAAACAGCTGGAGCCGCTGACGAAGACCCTGGAGGGGCTGGATAAGCCCACCGTATATCTGGCCAGCAACAGCGCGCTTCTTTCCACGGCCGGCGCCAACATGTATCAGAACAGCCTGATCGAACAGGCCGGAGGGACCAATGCGGCGGCCGATATCGCGGAGGATTACTGGGCGGAGATCTCCTATGAGCAGCTCCTGGCCTGGGATCCGGACTATATCATTCTGGCAGCGGATGCGGAATACACCGTAGACTCCGTGCTGCAGGACGAAAATCTGCGGGACCTGAAGGCCGTTCAGAACGGCAATGTGTACCAGTTCCCCAATGCCATCGAGGCCTGGGACAGCCCGGT
>CANQTI010000230.1 GCA_947626725.1 uncultured Eisenbergiella sp. | reverse complement strand
CCCGGGTCGGAGCTTCCGGCGCATTCCCCCGGAGACAGCCGCTTCACAACGCCCTCCCGGTCGATGATCACCGCCTCGGCGAGGGTAAAACGTTCGTCCGTATCGTTCTGATTGAAGGGCAGCCACAGGTCCCGTCCCAGATCCCGGAACCAGGTATACACCCGATCCGGCCATGTGCCCTCAACACCGTCTTGAAAACCGTATTTCGTATAAAGCAGCTCCCCATTATCCAGAGGCAGTTCATACTCGATGGACAGCTCCTGTACCGGAGAGACCTCGATTTCTTCGCTCTTTTGATTCACGAAATTCTCCAGCTTTGTTTCCAGTTCCCTGCCCTTTTCCGGTGCGAACATGGCGATGGCCAGAAAACCGACAACGGCCAGCGAAAGCAAAACAACAAAAATCCGGGTGATCACTTTCATGAATGAAAACCTCCTCCTTCTCTGTAAAGCACATCCGTTTCCGTGAGCACATATGTTCCGCTATCCTTTAGATAAACCCATTGATGCTCCCTCTGTTCCCACTCATCACATCTTTGACTTTCTGCCAATTCCTTTGCCAGCTTTTCCCGCAAGGAAGACGGCACAGACGCTGTCAGATCCTGTTCGGAAAAATCTGCAAAATCAAAATACACCATTTCCGCCGATCCATTTTCCGTGCCCGAGAGTGCCGCGCTGTATTTGCCCCACTCCAGAGAAGCCAGTTCCAGCGGAAGTGCCGTCCGATCCGCCAGTGTCCAGGTATCATCCAGCAGAAAAAGCTCTGTCCGGCATGAAACAATCTCAGTGCCGGAAGTTTCTAAGGCCCTGGAGCAAATCAGGCCCCACATGGGCATTCCGTCCACTGTCAGCGGACGGATCTCCACCCGCACGCAGTCCTGCAGATCGACGGAATAAACGAGCATTTCCTCTCCTTCGAATAGGTCAAAGCGGTAAACGCCCTCCGGCCCGCAGGTATAAAAGGAATCATTCCAAAGGCAGCCCGCGGTTTTCAGACCGCCTGCCCCGGAAAGAGAGGCTTCAAATGTCCCGATGGAATGGTTCTCAACAGAATACAAATTTCCGGCAGCGTACAGGCAGGAACCGTCCTCCCGATAAAAACCGAGATCCAACCCGCCGGTGACACTCTGAAAGCGGCTTTCCAGCCAGACAGTCTCTCCCCGCCAGGTGAAAGCGTCCATCAGCAGGAAATGCTCCGGTTCCTCCGTCCCGATCCTGTCGACCGCCCCGGTCGATCTGTCATACCGGTACAAAACGGGCCAAAATCCCTGAATATCGGCCTGTACCTTCCCGTCGTATACGCGTCCGCCGCTGTTCTCATCGTCGAGGCCATCGAACAGGACATAAACATATGCCTCATCCGCCCGCAGCATGGGAGAACGGTCCGGATCCATCCCATATTCCTCCAGCCCGAACAGCTCTTTTTTCTCTCCATCCGCATTGATGCCGCACACATGATACAGACACCTGTGGGGCGAATCGGTTTCCGTCCTGTAAAGATAAAAGCCCTCTAAGCCATCCTGCGTCTGCGGGACATAGGAAACCGAATTTTCCCTGTCCATCGTTTCGCGTCCTCCCTGGAGCTGCGGCCACTTTGACAATGCCGTCCTTTTTGCCCGATCGGTATGCGCCGGTCGGACCGTCCTCCTGCATTATAGGATATCGGCCCTTCCGTGACAATCGACCGTTGGTCGAGAGGGCGTTTCATACGGTGTTCTCCGGGATTCCCGGCCTCAGCGGTATCTGTCCAGGTTGACCTCCACGTCCCGAAACACCAGATCCCGTACCCGGGAGATCTTGCCGAAATCCCTGGCCTGGATCTTCACGTCCTCAAAGGCGAGCCCCTGAAAGGGCGCTTCCCGCAGTCCCAGGATCTGAAACGCCGTGGATTCCCCCATGAGGTTCTGGCTCAGGACGGCCGTCACATGGCGAATCCGGATGTTGTCCGTATGCGGGATCCCGCGTTCCCGCTCCACCTTCTTGGTCAGACGCATCCAGTATTCCGGGATTTTCCCGGTATAGTCGCCCGGAATCTCGCAGTAGCTGTACATGGGATTCCAGTCGAATTCGAAAGAAAACGGGCAGCGCACGTCCGTCATCGTCATGCCCTCCACCGTGATGTCCGAAACCGTTCCGCCCCTGGTGCGGGCCGATTTCATCCGAAGCCCACTCCCCGTGCCCAGGAACATGTTGTTCCGGATGGAAATGCGGCGGATGCCGCCCGAAGTCTCGCTGCCCAGCGTGATGCCGCCGCCCCTCAGAATGGTGCAGTCCTGGATGACGATGTCCTCGCTGGGCCGGTTGACGCGCAGGCCGTCCCAGTCCCGACCGGCCTTCACGCAGATATTGTCGTCGTTGCAGTCCACACAGCAATGCTCCACCAGCACATGGCTGCAGGAATCGATATCGATGCCGTCAGTGCTGGGTCCGGCGTTGTCCTTCACCACGACGCCCCGCACCGTCACCTGGCTGCTGTAGCAAAGATGGATGTTCCAGAACCCGGAACGCCTGCTGGTGAATCCTTCCAGCTCCACATCCGAGCTGTTGAAGACCACCACGTTCCTGACCCGGAAGCA
>CANQTI010000229.1 GCA_947626725.1 uncultured Eisenbergiella sp. | reverse complement strand
TGCGCATTTATATCGCGCAGAAGAGAAAGATTTCCGTAGGCGACAAAATGGCCGGACGTCACGGCAACAAAGGTGTGGTTTCCCGTGTGCTTCCTGTGGAGGATATGCCTTACCTGCCCAATGGACGTCCTCTGGATATCGTTTTAAATCCGCTGGGCGTGCCCTCCCGTATGAATATCGGGCAAGTGCTGGAGATTCACCTTTCTCTGGCAGCGAAGGCACTGGGCTTCAACGTGGCGACACCGATCTTCAACGGTGCCAATGAAAAGGACATCCAGGATACCCTGGAGCTGGCCAATGACTATGTAAACCTCGAGTGGGATGAATTCAAGGCGAAGCACGAAGAGGAACTGCTTCCGGAGGTGATGGATTACCTGTATGAGAACAGGGATCACAGGGAAGTCTGGAAGGGCGTTCCGATCTCCCGCGACGGCAAAGTGCGGCTGCGCGACGGCAGAACCGGAGAGTATTTCGACGGTGCCGTGACCATCGGCCACATGCACTACCTGAAGCTGCATCATTTGGTGGACGACAAGATTCATGCCCGTTCTACCGGTCCTTACTCTTTGGTGACACAGCAGCCTCTGGGCGGCAAGGCGCAGTTCGGCGGTCAGCGCTTCGGTGAGATGGAAGTGTGGGCGCTGGAGGCCTATGGTGCTTCCTATACGCTGCAGGAGATCCTGACCGTGAAGTCCGACGATGTGGTGGGCCGTGTGAAGACCTACGAAGCGATCATCAAGGGCGACAATATTCCGGAGCCTGGCATTCCGGAGTCCTTCAAGGTTCTCTTAAAGGAACTGCAGTCTCTTGGCCTGGATGTCAGGGTGCTGCGGGACGACAATACGGAAGTGGAGATCATGGAATCTGTGGATTACGGAGACTTCGATTACCGCTACGATCTGGAAGGGGATTCCAAAGGCTACAACTATAATGATGAAGGAAATCTGGGCCGGATGGGCTATCAGAAGCAGGAGTTCGACGCGGACAGCGAGGAACTGGTGTCCGCAGAAGATGAAGAAGAGGAAGAGCCTGACTTTGACGAGTCCGATCTGGAGTTCGAGAATTCTTTTGACGATATGTGAGCCAGCGATGGCCGTGGCGGCACCGTGCCGCCGGGCGATTAATTGTAAAGGAGTGCCAAAATGCCTGAAAAGAATGAAGTTTATCAGCCGATGACCTTTGACGCCATCAAGATTGGACTGGCGTCTCCGGATAAGATCCGAGAATGGTCTCGGGGCGAGGTTTTAAAGCCCGAGACGATCAACTACAGGACTTTGAAACCGGAGCGTGACGGTCTGTTCTGCGAACGGATTTTCGGCCCCAGCAAAGACTGGGAATGTCATTGCGGCAAGTATAAGAAGATCAGATATAAAGGGGTTGTTTGCGATCGCTGCGGCGTGGAAGTCACAAAGGCCACTGTCCGCCGGGAGCGTATGGGACATATCGAGCTGGCTGCGCCGGTTTCCCATATCTGGTATTTTAAAGGGATCCCCAGCCGGATGGGTTTGATTTTGGATTTGTCCCCGCGCGTGCTGGAAAAGGTGCTTTATTTTGCTTCCTATATCGTGCTGGATAAGGGAGAAACGAATCTGGAATACAAACAGGTGCTTTCCGAGAAGGAATATCAGGACGCCAGAGAAGCCTGGGGGAACCGGTTCCGTGTCGGCATGGGTGCCGAGGCGATCAAGGAACTGCTGCAGGCCATCGACCTGGAGAAGGATTCTCAGGAGCTGAAGGAAGAACTGGCGGGGGCCAACGGCCAAAAGCGTGCGCGCATCATCAAGCGCCTGGAAGTCGTGGAAGCGTTCCGTGAATCCGGCAACCGTCCGGAATGGATGGTGATGGATGCCATTCCGGTCATTCCCCCTGATCTGCGCCCGATGGTTCAGCTGGACGGCGGCAGGTTTGCGACCTCCGATCTGAACGATCTGTACAGAAGGATCATCAACCGCAACAACCGTCTGAAGAGACTGTTGGAACTGGGCGCGCCGGACATCATTGTCCGCAACGAAAAGCGCATGCTGCAGGAGGCCGTTGACGCGCTGATCGACAACGGCAGAAGAGGGCGTCCGGTGACCGGCCCCGGCAACCGCGCGCTCAAGTCCCTTTCCGACATGCTCAAGGGCAAATCCGGCCGCTTCCGGCAGAACCTGCTGGGCAAGCGCGTGGACTATTCCGGCCGTTCTGTTATCGTAGTAGGTCCGGAACTGAAGATCTACCAGTGCGGCCTGCCCAAGGAAATGGCGATCGAGCTGTTCAAGCCCTTCGTGATGAAGGAGCTGGTGAGCCGGAACATTTCTCAGAACATCAAAAACGCGAAAAAGCTGGTGGAGCGTCTGGATACGCAGGTGTGGGATGTGCTGGAGGATGTAATTAAGGAGCATCCCGTCATGCTGAACCGTGCCCCTACGCTGCACAGGCTGGGCATCCAGGCGTTTGAACCGATCCTGGTGGAAGGCAAAGCGATCAAGCTGCATCCGTTGGTGTGTACGGCGTTCAACGCGGACTTTGACGGCGACCAGATGGCCGTGCACCTTCCGCTTTCCCAGGAAGCGCAGGCGGAGTGCCGCTTCATGCTGCTCTCCCCCAACAACCTC
>CANQTI010000228.1 GCA_947626725.1 uncultured Eisenbergiella sp. | reverse complement strand
TCCGTCCGCTTCGGATGGCTGTTCAGCGCGCTCTGCACAGCGCTGTCCACCTGGCTGTCGCTCACATAGGGGGCTTCCACGGAAACCTCCACGCCCATATATTCGCCCGGCTCCACGAACTCGTCCACATCCAGCCCATCCAGGTATGCCTCTCTGGGATATGTCTTCTGTTCCACCGCCGGCTGAGTCTCCTCCGCTGCGCTCTCTGTTTCCGCCGCGGCCGTCTCCGCCGTGCTTTCCTGTTCCGCCGTTTCTCCCGCACACCCGGTCAGCATGACCGCCGTCAGAGATAAGGCCATCATCATCACCAATAATTTTTTCATTTCGGTATTCTCCTCTTTTTCTTTCTTCGGTCATCCGCTGTGCCTGAACGACCGCACTTATCGTTATATCATAACACACTTTTCCAAAACTTACAAGACCGGAGACAAGAGCCGACACATCTGTTCCTTAAAACGGATCCACAGAGAACGCCCCCGGTACATATCCTTCGTGATTTGCTTACAGAGCTTCAGGTCTTCCCGGAAGATCCGCTCCATCTCCTGTGTCACCGCTTCATCATAGATCATAGCGTTCACCTCGAAATTCAGAGCAAAGCTGCGGATATCCATGTTCGCCGTTCCAAAGCAGCAGGCCTCTCCGTCGATGGCGAGTCCCTTGGCATGGAGAAACCCGTTATTATAGGTATAACAGTTGGCCCCTGCCAGGATCAGTTCCCCGACGTAGGAATAGGTTGCCCAGTAAACGAACGGATGATCCGGCTTGCAGGGGATCATCACATTCACCTCCACGCCGGAACGGGCTGCGATCAGCAGCGCCGTCTGAACAGCTTCGTCCGGAATAAAATAGGGCGTCTGGATATAGATCCGTTTCCGGGCCCGATGAATCAGCTGCAGGTAATTGTCCCGAATATTCTGTTCCTGGGAATCCGGACCGCTGGAAATGATCTGGATTTTCGTATTCCCGCAGCGTTCCTCCGGATAGACCACATATTTCTCTTTCGCGAACAGATTCTCCCGGGCCGCATAGTTCCAGTCCTGAATATATCGGATCGCCAGCGCCGTCGCAGCCGTGCCGCAGATACGCAGGTGGGTATCTCTCCAATGCCCGAACTTGGGATCCAGTCCGATATACTCCTTCCCAATATTATAGCCGCCCACATATCCGATCTTCCCGTCGATAATGGCGATCTTCCGATGATTCCGATAGTTGACACGAAGCTGCATCCGTCCCAGCAGCGCTGGAAAGAACACCGCCGTCCGGATGCCGCTTCTCTCCAGCTCCTTCCAGTACTTCTTCGGAACGCTCCGGCAGCCCATGGCATCATAGAGCAGAAAAACCTCCACTCCCTGCTCCACCTTTTCCTCCAGCACGTCCCGGATCCGATAAAAGAGCACATCGCATTTCACGATATAATATTCCAGAAAAATGAACTGCTTCGCGCTGCGCATATCCTCGATCAGCGCGTCGAACTTATCATTTCCGTCCGTGAAGACGCGCACCTGATTGTCTCCGGTCAACACCGCCCCGGAGCTTTCCAGGTTGTAATAAATCAGATCGGCGAAGGGCTCCAGATCCGGATTCTCATGCTCCAGTTCCCGACTGCGCACACTGGACTCCTGCCGCCGCACCGCTTCATTGACCTGATCCTCGATTCCCTTGATCCGGAACATTTTCCGCTTGTGCATATCCGTTCCGGCCAGCAGATACAGCAGAAAGCCTACGCCGGGCAGCATATTCAATAGCAGCAGCCACGCCCAGGCG
Source organism: uncultured Eisenbergiella sp. (assembly GCA_947626725.1). Classification (GTDB taxonomy): domain Bacteria; phylum Bacillota; class Clostridia; order Lachnospirales; family Lachnospiraceae; genus Gallintestinimicrobium. The sequence goes on along the minus strand of CANQTI010000228.1, from coordinate 851 downwards.
GATTTCGGTTCCTTTCGCTGGAAAAAAATGATGATGATGGAAAGGATGAAGTTCAGCGGCAGCATATGGCGGCCCACAAATGCCAGTCCTGACAGCATATATTGTCCACAAAGATGCAGTATTTCCATGCTCTCTCCTTTTGTCCGTCCCCCTCTTTACAGTATAATCCAATTTCATTCGTTCTGCAACATTTCAGGACGCCGCAAAGTGCAGCGTTTCCAATCACTGAATCGCTTTCTCCGGGCACTGAAAGCTTACTGAAAACAGTTTCTCGCTAAATTTTGCCTTGTCTTGAGGAAAAAACTCTGCTAGAATAAAAAAAGACAGCAGCCGTTCTGCGGTCTTATATCATTTTCAGGAGGATCTACATTATGCATACCTGGGCTTGGGTATTGTTGATTATTTTGCTCGTACTGATCGCCGGCGCCGTCGTGCTCTATGTGCTTGGCAACCGCGCACAGAAAAAGCAGGCGGAGCAGGAAAAGCAGTTAGAAGCCTACAAGCAGACTGTTTCGATGCTGATCATCGATAAAAAGAAAATGAAACTCAGGGATGCGGGCCTGCCGCAGGCGGTGATCGCTTCCACGCCGAAGCTGCTGCGCGGTTCCAAGCTGCCGATTGTCAAGGCCAAAGTTGGCCCGCAGATCATGTCCTTAGTCTGCGACGAGAAGATTTTCGATTCGGTTCCCGTCAAAAAGGAAGTCAAGGCTACCGTCAGCGGGATCTATCTGACCAGCGTCAGAGGACTGCGCGGGCCTCTGACGCCGCCCGAAGGCAAGAAGAAAAAGGGCTGGCTGCGCAGGAACGTCGAAAAGCTCCAGGAAAAGGCGGGCGCAAAGCCTGTCAAATAA
>CANQTI010000227.1 GCA_947626725.1 uncultured Eisenbergiella sp. | reverse complement strand
CAAATGTCGCGTATGAATCTGCTACAAGTGTATCCTATACGGCGCTATTTTTCAACAACTTTTTTTCAAAAATGGCGCAGTTGTGCCCCCAAAGCCTTCGCCGCTTCCGCCCCGGCTGCGGATGAGCCCGACGCTGCCCTACTCCTTCACCAGCTCCAGCTCGAACCAGAACGCCACGCCGTTTTCATAGTTGATCACGCCGTACTCCTGGTTCATGGACTCCATGATGGCCCGGACAATGGACAGGCCGATCCCGCTGCCGCCGTACTCCCTGGTCCGAGCCTTGTCCACTTTGTAAAATTTCTCCCACAAATGCGGGAGCGACTCCTCCGGAATGGGCTGTCCCGTATTGAACACGGAGATTCTGGCACAGCCCTCCCGCCGCAGGACCTTCACATCGATCACCCGTTTCCCCTCGCAGTGGTTGACCGCATTGGAAAAGTAGTTCATCAGCACCTCTTCCGTTTTGAACTCATCTCCCCAGACGCAGACCGGTTCCTCCTGCGTGAACGTGACGGTGATCCCGTTCTGTTTTGCCAGAATTCCCGCGGACTGAAGATAGTTGCGGATCAGCGCCGTGATATCGAACCGCTCCATAGTGATCTTATCGCCGCCGGATTCCAGCTGATTCAGCGTCAAAAGCTTTTTTACCATTTCATTCATCTTCGTCGCTTCGTCCGCGATGACCTCGCAATAGAAATTCCGGCTCTCCGCGTCGTCGCTGACTCCTTCCATCAATCCCTCCGCATAGCCCTGAATCAGCGCGATGGGCGTTTTCAGCTCATGAGACACATTGGAAAGGAATTCCCTGCGCATCTCGTCGATCTCGTTTTTCTTTTCGATATCTCTGGTCAGCTCGTTGTTGGCGGTTTTCAGCTCGGAAATGGTCTTCTCCAGCGTCTCGGACAAATAATTGATATTTTCCCCCAGGACCGCCACCTCGTTGCGGCTCTTCCCTTCATATCTGGCATCAAAATCCAGATGGGCCATGCGTCGGGAAATCTCCGTCAGCTGCAGGATCGGTTTAGTCACCTGTCTGGATACTGCCCATATGATGACGCCGCTGGCCAGCGCGGCCAGAATCCCCACGTAGGCCAGAAAACGGTTGGCGATCTGCACGCTGTCCTGAATGCCCTCCAGCGCGGTGCGGATGATGAAGAAATTCCCGTTTCCCAAGACGCCCCACAGCTCAATATATTCCATCTGGGACAGGGAATCGCCTACCCGCTGGATGATATACTGGGGTGTTTCCTCCATCACCGTGGCGTTCTCCCCCGGACGCATGAACACATGCTGCAGAAGCTGCCGTTTCATGAAATCGGAATCGTTTCCGGAAATCTTGATGGTTCTGGAATTGGCATCCACCACCAGCAGAGAAAGATTGTGCTTGGCGCAGCTCTGCTGCAGCTTCAGATCGTAGCTTTCCGACTCCAGCGTCTCTGTTTCCACCGCCCGCTGCAGATCCGCATAAACATCCATCAGCACGGTCTGCTTGTTCGTGATATAATACCGTTCCAGAAATGTATTGTTGAGGAACCAGCACAGCAAAATCGTTCCGGCCATCAGTCCGATGAAAATGCCCGCAAACTGTCTGCGGATCGAATGTTTTCCCATCTGTTCACGCCTCGAATTTATATCCCATGCCCCAGATCGTCCGGATCATGTCGCCCTTCTCTCCCAGCTTGCTGCGCAGCTTTTTGACATGGGTGTCGATCGTCCTGGCATCCCCGAAATAATCGTAATTCCATACATTGTTGAGAATCTTTTCCCGGGAAAGGGCCAGTCCCCTGTTCTCCATGAAATAGGTGAGAAGCTCGAATTCCTTATAGCTCAGCTCCACATTCTGCCCGTCGATGGTAACCAGATGCGCCGCCTTGTCCAGACGGATTCCTCCCGCCTCCAGGATCTGATCCTCCGCCTCTGTCTGTCCGGTCCGCCTGAGGATCGCCTCCACCCGGGCCACCAGGATTCGCGGGGAAAACGGCTTGGAAATATACTCATCCACGCCCAGCTCAAAGCCGAGAAGCTCATCCTTCTCGTCTCCCCTGGCCGTCAGCATGATGATGGGAACCTTGGAATAGTTCCGGATCTCCCGGCACACCTGCCAGCCGTCCATCTTCGGCATCATCACATCCAGGATCACCAGGGCGATCTCCTTTTCCGCAAAAAAGATATCCAGCGCTTCGCTGCCGTCCCCGGCCTCCAGCACCTCGAAATTCTCCCTCTGCAGAAAATCCTTCACCAGCTTGCGCATCCTGCTCTCATCATCCACCACAAGCACTTTCCGCTTCTCCATATCCGTGCCGCCTTTCTCTGCGTTCCTCCTGCCAGCTTCCCTTACGCCGGACAAAAACATACTCCCAATGTCCCTGTCCATTGAGAGTATAGCACGTAAATATGTTTAAATTGTGATAAACCGAAAAAAACACCAAAAAACTTCTATCCGCGCCGCCGGACAGCACGCCCGCACCGACATAATACGCCGCTCTGCCCCGGCGGCAGTACACACAGCACCCGCACCGATCCTAACAGTACATCACCGGCCCGCAGCAGCCCGCACCGGCCCTAACAGTACATCACCGGCCCGCAGCAGCCCGCACCGGCCCTAACAGTACATCACCGGCCCGCAGCAGC
>CANQTI010000226.1 GCA_947626725.1 uncultured Eisenbergiella sp. | reverse complement strand
CGCCAGCCGCCAGAACTCTTGACGTTTCCTTCGTTTGCCATGATACATACTTCCTTATCCTATTATTCTTCGGGACAGAAACCGCCCCGTTCCATCAAAAATTATATACCTTGTTTCCATGGGTTTCAACATGAAATTTGAGAAAAAGGCAGCGGAGCCGGGCTACGTACGGGCAGATGCTTTCATTGTCACACCGGCATTGTTGTACTTCCGTCCCGGCAAATGACCGGCAAATAAGATCCTATCTAAATGCAGTATCTCCCATTCTGTTTCCTACAAGATATTGTGGTTCTGTATGTATTTTTCAGATCCATAAGCCACCGTCGGCAAATGACCGGCAAATAAGATCATGCCCAAAACGGGACATATTTCATATATTTATTTGATGTCGCAGGATCGAGAGGCTTTATGATCCCTTTTGTCACCGCTTCCTTGATCAACCGCGATATGCTCCCGGAGGAAGTCTGCGGAACACCGAATCTGTTTCGCAGGGAACTGTTGGTCAACGCTTCTCCCTGCACATGTAAAATACAGGCATGCATGTAACAGGCCCAAAGCCTGTCCTCTAATATCATCCCGGTAAAAGAAATTTTCGAGAAAATAGTGACCCTTGTGCTTTCCTCGTATAACTCAATGCGGGGCGTCGGCAGTTGCCGAACCTCACAGGAGATCACGATCTTATCCCATCCCGTTCCCAGCTCTTCACACATTCTCAACCGGCGCATCAAAGATGCCAGTCTCTCATTTCGGGATTTTGGCGGATTGTCGATGATCCTCTTTACATCCACCAGCGGAATGCCGGGATTCGTGATTTCCATCCGATCTTTAAAAAGTTCTACGGTCGGACCGGTCCCGGATATAGAAAAATCCTGATGGATCAGGGCATTGGCAACAGCCTCCCTGACAGCAAGCATGGGATACGCCGTTCTCTTTTCTCTTAATGCGGCCATAATGATCTCCTGTGTCGGGATCAATGCCTCAATATATTTGATAAGCCCCTCAAACCCGACCGCATATCCTTTTTCACCGATATCCTCTTTCAGCATATTCAGCCGATTGTTTCCTTCAAATTGGATCACTCGGACTGCTTTTCTGGACAGCTTGGGAAAATCGGCCAGCCGTTTCGCAAACAGAAGCGCTCCCATGTTGGTAATCGTGTACAGACCGTTATCCTGACGCGACAGGATCCCTTCTTCCACCATATAATGTGCAATATTTTCTGCCGAAACGGGCTGCGGTATTTCAATCAGATCAAAATACACGTTATAATCCAGCATACGCAGAGCAGTCGTCAAATCCAGATCCCGCACCGCAGGCTGATCTTCAAAATTGCGGTTATGGAGCCGTCCCCAAAGTTTAGACTGCAAAGCCGGATACTCCGATAAACGCTTCGTATAGCTTCCCACACGGATATACTCCGTCTTTTGGAATGTAACGGGCTGACTGAGCGCACATTGAATGATCATCACCCCTACCGTTACATGATTCACCATTGCCGTGTGATATTCGAAATCGGCGTTTTTCGACAGCAGTCGGCGAAGCCAGTTTTCCAGCTCCTCATTACCCTTTTTTAGATTTTGAAGATTGTGATCCGTACCGACTATCTCGTGGGTGCCGTCTTTAACTCCCCAAATCAAATATGCGCAACTCTTTTCCTCTAATGCTGCGCCATTGGCCAGCGCGCTGATATCCTTGCCGATCATTTCCGGTTCGTAATTATTATGCTTAAACTCGATCCAGGGCGTTTCATCCGGGTAAGTACAGAGCTGACATATAAGCCTGTCCAGATTTTCCATTCCAGCAACTCCCTTTCGTATGCTCAATTTCAATAAAATATCATCGTTTCCCTTGACCGTCATCAGGGCATATGTATATCTATCTCTCGCGGCAGCCGCCCTTTTTTCACGAATTCACCCGATACAGATAAGCCTGCCCCTGCTTCCCATCCTGAAAAACCACGCCGAGATGATTCAGGATATTCAGCACCGTGCCGGCCAACTCCCTGCGGATGCGGACGCATTTCGCGAACTGCGCCGCCGTAAAGGGCTCCGGCAGCTCATAGGGCACGAGCTGCAGGTAATCCTGGGGGCAGGTGAAGTCAATCTCTTCATATATGGAAACCGGGATCCGGTCGTACCGCTCGGAGCCCCTTTTCCGATCCCGGCTCCAGCCGTTCAAAAGCTTATATTCTTCCATGTCCAGGAAAGTCAGGCGAATGCTCAGATTGGGATCTTTCAGATACATCTTGATCTTATACAGCTCCGGAAACGCCAGATAAGGATTCCCCTTCTGCGGGGACCTTCGGCCGCCGGAGATCTCCCCGCTCTCTTCGTCGATCCAATACAGCGTTTTGATGTGGGGAATCGGATAAACGACAGTCACGGGATAAAGGGGCAGAAAACGCTCCAGCTTGCCACGCATCCGATCAAAACTGCGGGTCTGGATCTCCAGAATGCGATAGCCGGTATAGATATCCGCCACGCAGTTTTCGATGGGGATCTCATGCATATCCTCATCGGGCGCATAGTAATTCTTCAGCACGGCGTGAACGGTCTTCTCCGCCAGCGTGCCGATGCCGTTCCGTTCCCGGCTCTGCCCGATGATCTTCTTTTTTGCCGCTTCAAAGCGTAAAATCTCTTCCTGCGTCATGACGGCCGCCTT
>CANQTI010000225.1 GCA_947626725.1 uncultured Eisenbergiella sp. | reverse complement strand
GCTCCGTGGATACCAGGACCGAGCGCCACATCGAGCACGGCATGGACCGGCTGATGGCGACCCGCACCACCTTCGTCATCGCTCATCGGCTTTCCACGGTGCGCAACGCCAACGCCATCATGGTGCTGGAGAACGGGGAGATTATCGAGCGCGGCAGCCACGACGAGCTGCTGGCGATGAAGGGCAGATATTACGAGCTCTATACGGGCAAGAAGGAGCTGGATTGAGACCAGCGGCAGAAAGGAATGAGGGGGAGCGGATTCCGGAGAAAACGGGGACTGTGCATCGCTTACCGCCATCGGCGTGGACGGATTCCACCGCTGTCAGGAGTATCTTCTGACTCACACGACGGTCCGAGACGGGAAAGCGATCCCCCCTCGTGAAGGTGAAAGGCGCGCAGGAGACCTTCGAAAATCCTACAGAAGCCCGAAATACCGGTCATGGGCTTCCTGATATTCCCGGTTGAATGCTTCGTTCCGCCCGGAATGCAGTCTGGAAATGTAGTCGTGGACTTCGTGCCGCAGCTCCGGGGTCGCTCTGGCGATGGTGGCTACGCCGATGTTGGAGCAGATGTCGGAGATACGCTCCACTTCCGTCAGCAGATTCATAAATTCCGTGCCCGTCAGTACCGAGCAGGCGCCGGTGCGCAGCCGTTCCAGATGGTTCTCCTTCAGGGCGTTTACCATATCGTCCACCACTTCTTCCAGAGGCTCGATATGTCTCGCGGCCTCCACGTCCCGTTTTCGGAAAGTCTGTCCGGCATGGTCCAGGATGTTGTCGATCAGTTCCCGAATCACGTTCAGCTCCGCCAGCGCCATTTGCGAAAAGGAAACCTGATTTTCATGGAGCGCGGACGCGATTTCCGCGATGTTGGTGGAGTGGTCGCTCAGACGTTCAAATTCCGTGAGCACGGAAAAATAGTGGTTCATGATCTCCATATGATAAGGGGCCGTGAGATGTGCGGAGAGCTGGATCAGATAATTGCTGATCCGGTCCGCCAGTGTGTCCACATAATCCTCATCCTTCAGGATCAGGTCCACGGTTTTCTGATCATATTGGGAAAGCACATCAAAGGAACGGGAGATATTCGTCCGGGCCGTCTGAAACATGACCAGCAGCACGTCATAACAGCGGCCGAAGGCCAGGGCCGGCGTGTTGAAAAATACGGGGCTTAAGGCGTCCAGCAGTTCGTCGTGTCCTCCGGCGGCCGGTTCGTCCTTTACCAGTCGGCGGCTCTGCTTTTCATACAGGTTCAGCAGGGGGAACAGCAGGATCGCGCAGGACAGGTTGAAAATCGTATTGGTGTTGGCGATGCCGCCGGAATGGATAACCCGGTTCCAGAGTCCGTCCAGCAGTCCCATTTTGTGAACGATGGTAACGACAGTTAAGATCGCTACGGTTTCGCTTAGGTTGAACAGGATATTGACGATGCCCACTCGTTTGGCGTCCGGCCTGGCACCGATGTTGCAGACGATGGCGGTGGTGACGCAGTCCCCCAGGTAGATGCCCACCAGCACGGCGTAGATCGCGCCAAAGGTCAGCTGGCCGGAGGTGGAAAAGGCCTGCAGGATGCCGATGGTGGCGGAGGAGCTCTGCAGGACGAAGGCCACGCCCGCGCCGATGAGATAGCCCAGCACGGGATTTTTTCCCAGGTTGGAGAAGAGCCGTTCGATGATGCCGCTTTCCGTCAGCGAGCTCACCGCGCCGGTCATGTTCAGAAGGCCGGAGAACAGGATGCCGAAGCCGATGATGATTTGGCCTACCTTTCCGGAATTTTTGGTTTTCACGCCCATGATAATGATGATGCCGGCGATCAGGGCCAGCGGAGCCAGGGTAGAGGGCTTGAAAAGCTGCAGAAAAGAGGTGCCGGAGGCGTCCAGGTCCAGCAGGCGGATGATCTGGCCGGTGACGGTGGTGCCCACGTTGGCACCGATGATGATGCCCAGGGACTGGTGTAGGGAAATGATGCCTGCGCCCACCAGTCCGGAGGTGATGACGATGGTGGCCGTGGAGGACTGGATGACCGCCGTCATCACAAGCCCCAGCAGAAACGCCTTGACCGGCGTGTTCGTGAGTTTTTCCAGCGCCGTTTTTAAGGGGCCGGAGGAGCTTTCCTTCAGGCCGTCGCCCATGATGCGCATGCCGTAGAGGAACATGGCCAGGCCGCCCAGCAGCGTAATCAGATTAAAAATATTCATATGGTTCACCTTTGTGAAGACTTTCCGCTGATGCGGAAGCTGCCCGGTCACACCGGGAGGTGTGAAGGCCAAAGTTTGAAGCTGTCAGCAGGAGAGTCACCTGTAAAACAGGGGATCGTACTTATTGTCGCAAGCAGCACCGCAACTTATTCTACAGGAACTTCCCGCATTTTTCCACTGTTTTTTCCATTTCCGGCGGGAAAAGGGCATTTTTGGTCGAAAATGAGAATTTCGGGCCGATAATCGGTTGTTACTGCTTTCGGGAAATGGTAAACTTCATAAAAGAGGAAAATATACGGTAAACAGGAGAGAAAATGGTATGGAAGGAAGCGGCAGGCCGGAGGGAAAGACGGTTTATACGGTACTGGATGATCTGCCCTACGGAGAACAGAGCCAGAAGGAGATGTCCGGGCGCGTGGAGCGGATCCGGATCCCGGAGGGCGTGTCCCCGAAGAGATTGTATCGGG
>CANQTI010000224.1 GCA_947626725.1 uncultured Eisenbergiella sp. | reverse complement strand
GCTCAACGATCATCTGCTGGCGCCGCTCCATCTGAGCTGGCTGCGCTTCTTCCTCCTGGCCGGACTGCTGTTTTTCTGTTTTCTTACGGCTTTCACCCTTGGGACCGTGCTGACGCAGATGCGCTCCCTGAAGCCCTGGCTGAAGGAGCGGAGCCTGATCTGCCGTTACTGGAACCGATGTGTGAGCTGGGGCCGGGATTTCTGGCGGGAGATCTCCAGCTTTGACATCGGCACCGATGCCAGCCGGATCACGCGCAGACTGGTCCTGTTGAATTTCATCCTGCTGTTTTTCATCAGCATGTTTTGGTTCTGGGGCGTCATCCCGCTGGCGCTGTATTCCGTCGTCCTCTATTTTGTGGCGAAGAAATACATCCGGGATGTCCAGGTCAAATATGAAGCCCTGCTGAAGGCCACGGGAGCCATCGCCGGCGGCGATTTCGATGTGGCCCTGTCAGAGGATTTCGGTGTGTTTGAAAGCTACAAAAATGAACTGCGGTCCATTCAGAGGGATTTCAAGCGGGCGGTGGACGAAGAAGTGAAGAGCCAGCGCATGAAATCGGAGCTGATCACCAACGTGTCCCATGATCTCAAGACGCCGCTGACTGCCATCATCACCTATATCAATCTGCTGAAAGAGCCGGGGCTTACGGAAGAGCAGCGGCAGGAATACCTGAACACGCTGGATAAGAAGGCGGTGCGGCTGAAGGTGCTGATTAAGGATTTGTTTGAGGTGAGCAAAGCCAGCACCAACAATGTCACGCTGCATTACGAACGCGTGGATGTGGGAAATCTGCTGCGGCAGGTCTGGCTGGAATATGAGGACCGTTTTGAAGAAAACGATCTTCAGGTCAAATTCATCCTGCCGGAGCAGAAGGTCTATCTGACGCTGGATCCCCAGAAGACCTTCCGTATCATCGAAAATCTCTACATCAATGTGATCAAGTATGCGCTTCCCGCCACCCGGGTCTATGTGACATTAAAGGATCTGGAAAAAGAAGCGGAGATCGAGATCAAAAACATTTCCAAAACGGAGCTTCTGGTGGCACCGGAAGAACTGACGGAGCGTTTCGTGCGCGGGGACGGGTCCCGCAACACGGAGGGCAGCGGTCTGGGGCTCGCCATCGCCAAGAGCTTTACGGAGCTGCAGCACGGCAGCTTCCGCATCCTGCTGGACGGAGATCTGTTCAAGGTTGTCCTGCGGTTTCGACGTACGGCGGCGCCGGCGCAGGAGGCGTGAGCGGCAGCCGGATCTTTGCGCGGCACGGGAAACAGCGTTTTCTCTGCATCCCCGGCGTGCGCGGCGCAGGGGACGAACGCATTCCCGCTGTCCCGCGCATGGCTTTATCAGGCGCAAAAAAAGCTGCGGTCCCTTACGGCTCCCGCAGCTTTACTGTTTTCGCGGCTTTGCGCTTGTTGTAATCCTGCATGGCCGCATAGTGTTTCCGGGTGGTATTGACATCCTTGTGTCCCAGCACATCGGCCACCAGATAGATGTCTCCGGTTTCCTGATAGAGATTGCTGCCGTAGGTGCTGCGCAGCTTGTGCGGCGTGATCTTCTTGGTGGTGGTGACCAGGGACGTGTATTTTTTTACCAGATTTTCCACACTGCGGACGGCCATGCGGCGGTTCTGCAGCGACAGGAAGAAGGCGTTTTCATGGCCGTCCGCCGGGACGATGTGCCTGCGTTCCTCCAGATAGGAGAGCAGCGCCGTTTCCACCTCTTCCCCAAAATATACCACGTCCTCGTAACCGCCCTTGCGGTAGACCTTGACCGCCATGTTGTCGAAGTCCACATCGTCCAGATCCAGTCCGACACATTCCGAAACCCGGATGCCCGTGCCAAGGAGCAGCGTCAGCAGGGCAAGATCCCGCACCTTGGTCTTTTCATGGAATTTGAGCTGGCTTTTGGTCATTTTCGTGCCGGCCTCCACCTGGTCCAGCAGAATAGCCACCTCGTTGGGATCCATTCGGACGATTTCTTTTTCGTGGAGCTTTGGCAGCGGGACCTTTTCCGCCACGTTGGAATTCGCCTTGCCGTTCTGAAAGTAGTAGTCGTAAAAGGTGCGCAGGGAGGCCAGCTTGCGCCGTTTTCCCCGATCGTTGTTGGTAAACTCCTCGCCGTCCTTCTCATAGAGGGAGAGGAATTCCACATACTCTTCGATATCTGCCTTTTCGATCCGATTCAGCACGTCCACCGTGATCTCCTGGATCGGAACGTTCCGGTAAAGCGGGTTTCTCTGGCGCAGAAACTCGAAAAACACCCCCAGATCGTAGGCATAGGCGATCCGTGTCCGGGACTCCGTAATATCCGAAATGGCCTGAAAAAACTCCCTGCAGAAGGGCGGAAGCTGGTCCGTCAGCTCCCGGAGACGAAGGGTGTTGTTCCGGTTTACCGTTTCATGATAGCTTTTACTGGTCGCCATGTTCTTTTTCTTCCTTTTCTGTGCGCGGGCACCGGTCCATTTCTTTCGTTTCCGCCTGACGGTTCGGGTCCGTTTCTTTCGTTTCCGCCTGACGGCTCCAGTCAGTTTCTTTCGTTTCCGCCTGCCGGCTTCGGCCGTTTTCCGCTGTCCGCGCCTGCCGGCATCCGTCCCCGCACGGCATCTGGCCGGGCGCCGTCCAGCCGGGGAGACCGCCGGTGCGGATCGCCGTGAACATGCGGTCCGCGACGCCGGGATTTTCCTGATTCAGCCTTTTC
>CANQTI010000223.1 GCA_947626725.1 uncultured Eisenbergiella sp. | reverse complement strand
GACGTGCTCACCGGGAAGGTGACGCCCTGCGGGAAGCTGTCCACCACATGGGCAAAAAGCTATGCGGATTATCCGAGTGCGGCGGATTTCAGCCATATGAACGGCGACCTGGACGACGAGTATTATCGGGAAGGGATTTTCGTGGGCTATCGGTATTTCGATACCTTTGGCGTGATCCCGGCTTATCCCTTTGGTTACGGTTCTTCTTATACGAGTTTTGAGATAAAAACGCAGGCCGTGACGGCGGATCCTCTGACGGCGGCAGTCAGGGTTCTGGTCACGAATACGGGAACGCAGTATGCGGGAAAAGAAGTCGTGCAGGTCTATTATTCCGCGCCGGAAGGAAAGCTGGAGAAGCCTATGCAGGAGCTGGCGGCCTACGCGAAGACGGGACTGTTGGCGCCGGGAGAGTCCCAGACGCTGTGCATTACCTGGCCCCTGTCGCGCATGGCCTCTTATGATCCGGAAGAGGCCGCGTGGGTGCTGGAGGCGGGCACATATTATGTGAGGGTCGGAAACAGTTCCCGAAATACGCATATCGCCGCGGCGCTGGTGCTGGAACGGACGGCGCGTACGGAACAGCTGAAAAACTGTCTGCCGCTGGATTGTGAAATGGAAGAGTTGTCCTGCGCGGGCGCAGTGCCTTATACTTATGAAGGAGAAGCGGCGGAAAAGGCGGGGGCAGCCAGGATCCAGATCGACGCCGGTCAGATCCCCCGCAGAAAGGCGGTTTACTGCGGGGAAAACGAAACGCTCCCCGTAAAGGAAACAGAGGAGAAGATTACTGCGGATGATGTGAAAGCGGGCAGAAATACGCTGGACGAACTGGTGAGCCAGCTGACGGTGGAGGAAATGGCAGTACTCTGTGTGGGAACGGCCAGAGGCGGTCAGGGCGAGTCCATCGTGGGCGCGGCGTCCGCAGTTTGTCCCGGCGCAGCGGGGGATACCACCTCGCTGATGATCGACGACCGCGATGTGCGCAACATGATCCTGGCCGACGGTCCTGCGGGGCTGCGGCTTTCCCGGCAGTTTATGGCGGACGCAGCGGGCAATGTGATCCCCGGTACGGGAGAAGCGCCGCTTCCCGGCATGGAGGTTCTGGAAAAGGAGAAGCCGGAGATCCCTGCGGACGCCGTGCGTTATTATCAGTATTGTACCGCGATTCCCATCGCTACGCTGTTGGCCCAGACCTGGGATCTGGCTGCCATAGAGGAAGCGGGAGATATCGTGGGAGAAGAGATGGAGGCGCTGGGCGTCACCCTGTGGCTTGCGCCCGGCATGAACATCCATCGGAACCCGCTCTGCGGCCGGAACTTTGAATATTATTCCGAGGATCCGCTGGTGGCCGGACTGTGCGCGGCAGCGGACACGCTGGGCGTGCAGAGGCATCCCGGCGTGGGCACCACGATCAAGCATTTCGCGCTGAACAATCAGGAGGATAACCGAACGCATGTCAATGCCCATGTGGGAGAGAGGGCGCTTCGGGAGATCTATCTGAAGAATTTTGAGATCGCCGTGAAGCGGTCCCAGCCCATGTCGATCATGACCTCCTATAACCTGATCAACGGGATCCATTCCGCGAATCATTACGATCTGCTGACTTCCGTGGCCAGGGATGAATGGGGCTTTGCGGGTATCGTCATGACGGACTGGGGTACCACAGGCGGCTACGGGGCGAAGGATCGGTTCAAATACGGAGCCTCCAATGCAGCGGGCTGTATCAGGGCGGGCAACGATTTGGTCATGCCGGGCAGTCAGGCGGATGTGGATGAGATCATCCGCTCCGTGGATGCGGAAGCGGGGAGCGTCCCTTATCCCATCACGCTGGGCGATCTGCAGGCCTGCGCGAAACGGATGCTGAACAGCATCCTGCAGAGCGCGGCGTATGAGGACAGCGCGCCTTACGGGCCTTCCGTGGGCAAAGCGCTGTAAAGAGAATGTGATATGGAAACGAAACCGCCGGACAGACCGGCGGTTTCGTTTCCTGAATATGTATGGCTCTGACGAGAGAAAGATTGGAAAATAAGCCGATGGCTTATTTTCCAATCTGTGTTTTGTGCCGCAAGCGTCACAAAGCGCGGGATCGTACGTGTCGGTCCGCATACGCCCGCGGCATGGAGGAAAAAATGAGAACAGAAACCATTGTTTTAAACAGGAAGAGAAACGTAACGCTCACCGCCTATCTGCAGGAGGCGGGCGGCGAGTTTTGGTATATTTCCAGGCGCCCGGCCATTCTGATCCTGCCGGGCGGCGGCTATCAGATGTGTTCCGACCGGGAGGCGGATCCGGTGGCATTTCCCTATCTGAAGGCCGGATATCAGGTCTTCATTCTCCGGTATTCGGTAAAGCAGGATGCGGTGTGGCCCAATCCGCTGCAGGATTATGAACAGGCCATGGCGCTGATCCGGGGAAATGCAAATAAGTGGACATTGTATCCGGACAAGGTGGCGGTGATCGGGTTTTCCGCGGGAGGCCATCTGGCCTGCGCGGCGGCTACGCTGTCCGAGAACCGTCCCAACGCGGCCATTCTGGGCTATGCGGTGGCGGGTTCTGACGTGCGGGGCTGTCTGCCCTCCGCGCCGGACACCATCGCCGCGGTGGACGAGAGGACCTGTCCCTGCTTCCTGTTCGCCACCCAGACGGACGGCATCGTGCCCATCGACAACTCCATCCGGTTCATGGAGGCGCTGGCGAAGCACGATATTTCCTTTGAAAGCCATATTTACAGCTATGGTCCCCACGG
>CANQTI010000222.1 GCA_947626725.1 uncultured Eisenbergiella sp. | reverse complement strand
AGACGGGCGCTTTTTTTTAGATGGAAGGAGCCGGGACCGTGAATCGAACGGCGGAGGACGGAGCACCGCTATATTTCCCTTCTCTTTATCTGTTATATGCCGGTGGGGATCGCTTTGGGGAGGGCAGTCGGGAAAGCGGCGCTTTCGCCCGCATTGCTTGAAAAATCCCGGAGGATACTGTAAAATGGGAACAGGGGTTTGGGACAGTCGGGAAAGAAAGGTCTCATGTGGGCGGCAGGGAGGTTTATATAGGATTTCTGCTGAGGCGGTGATAAGGAGAGAAACAGAATGCCGGATCTGGAGAAGTTGGAAAAGTATAGAGAGAATAACCGCATTGAAGCCAAAAGGGCTTTGGGCGGTTTGCCTCACAGTATCTGGGAGACATATTCTGCGTTTGCGAATACGTTGGGAGGGATACTGCTTCTCGGCGTCGAGGAGGCAGAGGATAAGTCTCTGCGGGCCGCGGGTTTGTCCGATCCGGAAAAGCTCGTAAAGGAATTTTGGGATACTGTGAACAATGCCAATAAAATCAGTGTCAATATTCTTACCGATAAGGATGTGACCATACGGCAGGTCGGGGGGAAAAGGATTATCGTGATCCAAATTCCCCGTGCGCAGAGATATGACCGTCCTGTTTATTTGGAAGGGAATCCTCTGTCGGGAACGTATCGGCGAAATGGAGAGGGTGACTACAGATGCACCAAAGAAGAAGTTTTCGCCATGACGCGCGACGCTTCGGTGAAGACGCAGGATATGCAGGTTCTGGAAGAAATGTCGCGAAAAGCGGAGGCGTTTCCGATCCGCGAAACAGCACGATGCTGAAAATGTTTAATCTGATCGATATCGGGGAGCGTGCTGGCAGCGGGATTCCTAATATTTATCATGTGTGGAAAGATCGGGGGTGGGAGGAACCGGTAATTGTAGAACAATTTGAGCCGGAGCGGACTCTGTTATCGTTGTCTGTTGAAAAAATCGGCGATAAAAAATCGGCGATAAGAGAAAATAACGATGGATCGGCGATAAAAAACGGCGATAAAAAAACGGCGATAAAGGCGGAGAACAAGATGCGTATCATCGAGTTTCTCACCGGAGCGGACTCTGCAAAAGCTTCTGAAATTGCGGAATACGTGGGATTGAAGCCGTCGAGGACAAGGGATTATCTGAAAGAGCTGATCTCAGAGGAAATTGTTGCCGCAAAAGGCGCAAATCGGAACCGGACATATCAGTTGAAACGATAGAAAAACTTCGCGGATTTTCTGATGCTATAAGAAAAAACGCAGATCGCAAGGGAGGAAAATCAAATGTTCTGGAACAGGAAAGAGAAACCGCAGCCCAAATCCTTTGACCGGGAAAACGAAACGCCCGTCATTCGGAGCAGTATCTGCAACGGAGAGCAGGTGGCCGGATTCAAGGACAGACGAAACGGTCAGTTCCGGGAGGTCATGTTCGTCCGGACGCCGGAGGACCGGCAGATATTTTTGACCGAGTACGGGCTGAAGCCGGAGGAAGTGCGAAAGGAATATTGATATCATGGGCAAAAAATATACGCTGCTGTACGGCACGGGAAACGCGGCGAAGCTGACCGCCATGCGCGGTTACCTGAAAGAGCTGACGGATCTGGAGATCATCGGCCTGAAGGATCTTCCCCTGGCGTGGGAAACGCCGGAGGAAACCGGGCGGGATCCGCTGGAGAACGCGAGACAGAAGGCGCTCTGTTATTATCGTGTCTGCAGGCGGCCCGTTTTTTCGGCGGACAGCGGCCTTTATATCGAAGGGCTGTCCGAGGCGGAGCAGCCGGGCGTTCATGTGCGGCGCGTGGGCGGCGTGAATCTGACAGACGGGCAGATGCGCGCGCATTATAAACAGATCGCGGAGCGGTTCGGCGGGAGATGCGCGGCGCAGTACCGGAATGCGATCTGTCTTGTTTTTTCTGAGGATGAGATCTATGAGAGCCGGGCGGAGGAGCTGTGCTGGGATAAGTTCTGGCTGACTGCAGAGGAGCGGCCCCAGCGGATGGCGGGCTTTCCGCTGGACGCCATCAGCGTGGATATGGCCAGCGGGAAGCATTTTTATGACTGCGTCTGGGGGCAGTCGTCGGACGGGGACGGAAACGGTTTCTCCCGCTTTATGAGAGAGGCGCTGCAAAAACACGAAGAACGGCTGCAGGGGGAAGCGCGTCTGAAGGAAAGCGGAGAGGGAAGCCAGGAGATAAAGCAGACAGAAAACGGGAAATGCGGCAGGGAAGGAGCGCGTCTGACGGCAGAGCTGGAAAGCACTGCCGGGACGGAGACGGAAAATGACGGAACGGATTTATTATAAAGACGCGTATCAGACAGTTTTTGAGGCGAGAGTGGAGCGCTGCGAGCCCGCGGAGGGCGGGTATGCGCTGATCCTGGACCGGACCGCGTTCTATCCGGAGGGCGGCGGGCAGCCCTGCGATCTGGGCGTGGTCATACCGTCAGACATGCCGTGCGGGTCGGCTACGGACATGTCGGCCGACGGGTCCTGCGAACCGGCTGCGGACGTACCGGCCGACAGATCCTGCGGCCCAACCGCGGACATGCCGGCCGACATGCCCTGCGGCCCCGTGCGTGTTCTGGATGTGCAGGAAAAGGACGGCGAGGTGGTGCATCTGACGGACGGCCCCGCCCCTGTGGGCAGCGCGGTGCGCGGGGAGATCGACTGGCCCCGCCGTCTGACCCATATGCGGGAGCATTCCGGGGAGCACATCCTGTCCGGGATCATCTGTCATG
>CANQTI010000221.1 GCA_947626725.1 uncultured Eisenbergiella sp. | reverse complement strand
TAAACCTTATTGTCGAAGCCCTTGAAACAGAACATGGGGCCTTTTTCGTTTCCCTCCGCCGTGTGGTTGAACACCACGTCCAGAATGACCTCGATGCCGCTGTCGTGCAGGGCCTTGATCAGATCTTTTAATTCTGTACCCTCCCGGTTGTATTCCGGTGTGGAATTGTAGCTGGTATTCGGGGCAAAAAAACTCACCGTGTTATAGCCCCAGTATTCCAGAAGCTTTTTCCCGTTCACCGTGCGGGAATTGCGGTTCTCGTCAAATTCGAAGATCGGCATCAGCTCCACCGCGTTGATCCCCAGCTCTTTTAGGTAGGGGATCTTTTCTTTTAATCCCGCGAAGGTGCCGGGGTGCGCCACGCCCGAGGAGGGGTGGCGGGTGAAGCCGCGGATGTGGAGCTCGTAGATGACCAGGTCGCTCATCTTGCGGGGGGACTGCGGCATATCGCCCCAGTCGAACACATCGCGCACCACGCGGGCGTGATAGCTTCCCAGCTTTTTCTCTCCCCATTCCCGCTGGCCCGCCACGGCCTTGGCATAAGGGTCCAGCAGCACCTTGGTGGGGTCGTAGATCAGCCCTTTCTGGGGATCGTAGGGACCGTCCACCTGATAGGCGTATTCAAATTCTTCAATGTTCAGGCCGAACACGATCATGGAATACACGTCGCCGATCTTGTAGGCCTCGGGAAAGGGCAGCCGGGCAAAGGGCTCCTCCTCTCCCCGGTGAAAAAGGAGCAGGGTACAGGCCGTGCCGCCCTGGGTGTGGACGGTGAAGTTCACGCCCACGGGAAGCATGATGGCGCCGTTGTTGTCGAACATGCCGGGGCGCACTGGAAACCCGCAGATCTCGGCGGTGGGCGTGAGGGATTTATGGAATTCGGGGATAAATTCGTGCGTGAAGGATTTCAAGCGGATACACTCCTTGTCTGTTTATTGATGAGATGCGGCCCGCGGCCGGATCAGGGACAGCTGCCGCGGGGCCGTTGCTCTCTGCGGCTGTCTGGGATTCAGCGCCCCGCGCGGCTGCTTTGGATCAGTGCGGCGGCGCAGCTGTCTGAGGTTCAGCACACCCTGCCGCGGCCGTCTGGCTTTCAGCGCCCTGCCGCGGCTGCCTGGAACTCAGTGCTCTGATATGGCGGTTTCGGAATCAGTGCCTGGCGCGGCCGCGTGGCGGGAAAGCAGCCGGAACGCGGCCAGCAGGCCCCCGGTCAGCAGGAGAACAGCGCCGGAAAGGCGGAAGGCGGAAACGTCTATGAATGTGCTGCGCCCCAGGACCCGGTTGGTCAGAGGCAGTGCGACGGCCTGAATGAGCAGCGGGAGCAGGATGGCGAGAATGATGCCGTCCGCCAGCCCAGCGGCGGCGAAGGCTTTGATCCAGTCCGCATTTTCCCTTCGGTGGAAATACAGGAGTAGGCCGATCGCGGCGGTCAGAAGGAGAACGGCCGCGGTGAAGGGGATGGAGGTGAGGAACCGATACAGCATCAGCGCGGCCCGGGCGGATCTGCCGAAGCGGTCGGGCAGCTGGGGAAGCTCCTCCAGGATGGACAGGACGGCGCCCTGCTTTTCCCGAAACTCCATCAAAAGCTGAACCTCCAACTCCGGAGATATGACACAGCCGCCCTCCTGCTGCAGGGCGAGGATCACGTCCCGGCTCAGCTTTTCAAAGGCTTCGCTTACATCCGGGGAGCTCCATGCCGCGCCGGAGCCGACGCGGTCCGCGACAGCGTCCAGATAGGCCGCCGTAATGCGGTTCAGCTGTCTGTGCCGTTCCATTTTTTCCTGAATGGCGATGCCCGCTTCGATGTCCATGTCGGGGAAATGCGCGAAGATCACATCGTTCATGCGCAGGGCCACGGCCCGCCCGATATAGGCCTCCCGAATCAGGTCGGCGCAGACCGGCCGGATGCAGAAGAGCAGTCCGGACAGGAGCAGGAGGAAGGCGAAAAGGAAAGAAAGCGCTTTGCTTTTTGGCATGGGAACTCCATTCTGCGGCACAGCCGCGTTGCAGGGATAAAGATCAGTCCGCGGGTGAAGGTCGGGAACAGGTCCTCCCCCGTGGGAAAAAGGTCGGCTTCTTCGGTGGCGGAAACGGTCCCGCCACCGGGAGGAGCAGTCTGGATACAGCATACCGGAAAATGCGGTGAACAACAATCCCTTTTTGAAATAATTTATTTTTTGCCGTCCGGATATATCCCGGACGGTGTATTTTTGTTATAGTGGTCATAGACAGAAAAATCCGCTGCGCGGGCTGTCGGGAGGCGTGCATGACGGGAGCGGAAAGACCGCAAAGAGCGCACAGGCCGCAAAGACCGTGCGCGCAGGGCTGTGTGGACCGATGCAGATCTGCACGGACCGGCGTAGATCGGTGCGGAGAAAACAGGAATGAGACGGAGGATCTGGAAATGAAGGCAGTGATCGCGATGGATTCCCTGAAGGGGAGCCTTTCTTCCATGGAGGCTGGGTATGCGGCGGCGGAGGGCATTCGCCGGGCGGACGCGTCCGCCCGGATACTGGTGCGCCCGCTGGCGGACGGCGGAGAGGGAACGGTGGACGCGCTGGTAACGGGCATAAACGGCGTGATTCAGAACGTGTCGGTGACCGGTCCGCTGGGCGCGCCGGTGTGCTGCGCGTACGGCATCCTTGCGGAAACGAAGACGGCAGTGGTGGAGATGTCCGGCGCGGCGGGACTCACACTGGTGCCCGCAGAGAAACGGGATCCGCTGGAAACCACCACCTACGGCGTGGGCGAGGTCATTCGGGACGCCATCGC
>CANQTI010000220.1 GCA_947626725.1 uncultured Eisenbergiella sp. | reverse complement strand
GCGTCACACCCTGATACAGCGTCACGTTATTGCCGATCACCGCCGTCTCCCCGATGATCACGCCGTTGCCGTGGTCGATGAAAAGACCGCTTCCAATTTTTGCGCCCGGATGGATCTCAATCCCGGTTTTGCGCGCGCAGCGCTGGGAAACATACCGGGCCAGAAAATAATGGCCGGACAGGTACAGCCGATGCGCCGTCCGATAATGCAGCATCGCCTTGAAGCTCGGATATAAAAAGACCTCCAGGGAAGAATGGATCGCCGGATCCCGCTCCCGGATAATGCGGGCCTCTTCCCGAAAAAAACTGAAAAATCCCATCTGCGCCACCTTTTCACCGCCCCGCACGGACGGCCGTTTTGCTGCGCGCCAGCAGCCGTCATGCGCCCATGCACCTGCCCCGCGCCTAAAAAAACCGTGGTCCTTCCTCTCCAAGAGACGAAAGAATCCGCGGTTCCACTCTTTTTCAGATATAAAATCTGCACTCCCTGCGCGTAACGTGCGCCTGCGTATCCCGCTCACCCGTTCCCCTCGGACAAGCTTCCGGCCGGGAGCGCTTCGCGGGATCGGCTCCCGGATGCACCTTCTGCCGCAGCTGCGCGGAATGCTTTCAGCCCAGACATTCCTCTCTGATGCGTCCCTGCGTTCGCATACTCTTTCCGTTCAAAGCCTTTCTCTATTCCCTATCAGCATAAAGAATAAATCCGGTTTTGTCAACCGCATTTTCTCCGGTTATCCCATGGATTTTCTCCGGATGCCCTATGGATTTTCTCCGGGCGTCTCACCGATTTTGCGCAGATGACCCCATTGCTCTTCAGCCGGTTCCATTGTCTCAGACAATCTCGTTGATCCACACAGGAGACAGCGGTTCTATTTTCTGAAGCGCCGGCCGGTTCGGGCTGCGATATCCGAACACGGCAGATGTCAGTTCCCCGATGTCCGCCGATATCAAGGGTATCCCGTTCTCCGGCGCGGCCTTTCGCACACACCGCAGCTTTCCCTTCGTTTCAGCTCCGCACTGGCAGTGAAAGAAAGCATTGTTCTGCGCAACCAGCGGATCGGAAACCGCCAGCATGAAATCCGCCTTTCCCTCATATCTCACCAGGCCCAGCATCGTTTCCACACAGAGGATCCGCGCCATAATCGCCGGTTTATGCTCCGGTCTTCGGCAGACGAACGCGGCCTCAACCTCTGCTTCTGCCAGGACCTCCGGAATTTCCAATCCCTCTTCCTGCGTGTACATGCAAATTCCGCACAGCCGTCCGTTTCTTTCATATCCCAAAATACCGCCATGCTGCGCTGCCAGCTCTTTGGCCTGCAGTCTATAATATGCCGCGTCCCGACAGACGTACACAGCTTTTTCCTTTTCCAGAAATTCGGCAGCGAACAAGGCCAGCCGCTTCGCATCCTTTTCCCCCATCTCAGTGAGCCGTTCCCGCCGCAGCGTCCCGGCATCCCACACCGGCCTCTCGTAGATCCAAACGAAGCCGAAGGGGGCATAGATCGCGGGAGACGCCGGCATCAAAAACGCGAAGGGCATCCCTTCCCGGGCCAGGGCCGTCATCCCCTCCCGCAGCAGCCGCGCCATATAGCCCCGGTGACGATACGGACGCCGGGTGGCCACGCCCACGATATAAACAGCATCAACAAACTGTCCTTTGACCCGCATACGTTCCGGAGTCAGATAGAGCATGGCCCGCAGGCCGTCCGTCCCTTCCAGGACAAGTCCTCTGTTTTTCGCCGCTTTATACGAAAAATAGTATTCCGTAAATTCCCTGCTGTCCTCAGAGAACACTTCTTCCCAAAGGGGCCGCGCGTCCAGACAGGCCCTTCCCTCCAACCGGCGCAGCCGTATGTCCTGCGCAGTATCCATTTTGTTTCCTCTCATCCGCCGTCAGACTCTCGGACATCCGCCGCACCCGGCACAGCCCGCCGCAGCCACGTCCCGATCATACAGCTCCATAGGACTGGTCAACAGGCAAACCGCCTGGGCGGATATTCCTTCCCCGGTTCCGGTAAAGCCCAGCCCCTCTTCCGTAGTGGCTTTCACACTGACCTGCGAAATGTCGAGTTTCAGCGCATCCGCAATATTCTGCCGCATGATATCGATATAGGGACGCATTTTCGGCGCCTGCGCGATGATTGTCGCGTCAATATTTTCGATCAAAAACAGCTTCTCTTCCAGAAGCGCCCCGACACGCTCCAAAAGCTTCACGGAGCTTATACCCTCATAGGTCGGATCGGTATCCGGGAAATGCTTCCCGATATCTCCCAGCGCCGCCGCGCCCAAAAGCGCGTCCATAACGGCATGCAGCAGCACATCCGCATCCGAATGTCCCAACAGCCCCTTCTTCCAAGGGATCTCTACGCCGCCGAGGATCAGCTTCCGATCTTCCGTCAGCCTGTGTACATCATATCCCATCCCGATTCTCATAAAATACCGCTCTCCTTATGGCCGCTGCGCCTTTTCTCCTGATTGTTCCCGTATCCGCCCGTTTCCATTCCCGCAAACAGCCGTCGGACGGGACCGCGCATCCCCGCACAAAGCAAAGAAAACCACCCGCACAACATCCTGCCTTAATATAAGAAAAGTCCGAAAACCGTAAAACGGATTCTCGGACTCTGGTCATAGCGAGAGGGGGATTCGAACCCTCGACACTGCGGGTATGAACCGCATGCTCTAGCCAACTGAGCTATCTCGCCAGAAAGGATATGGGGCCTACAGGGCTCGAACCTGTGACCCTCTGCTTGTAAGGCAGATGCTCTCCCAGCTGAGCTAAGACCCC
>CANQTI010000219.1 GCA_947626725.1 uncultured Eisenbergiella sp. | reverse complement strand
TATGATAAAGCTGCCGCGTCTCCAGGATGAACCGGATTCCTGCCACCATATCCGCCGTGTCCCCGTCGCCTTTCTCATCCAGCACTTTGCACGCTACGACCCGGCAGCCGGGCGCGATCCCGGCATACAATCCGTTGGAGCAGCTTCCGTTCCCGCATAAGATTCCTGCCACGTGCGTCCCGTGTCCGCAATCGTCATAGGGGGAGGTGCCGTTTTTCAGAAAATCGCGGAAACAGATGAGCCGCCCTGCGAGGTCAGGATGCATGGCAAAACCAGTATCCAGAAGCGCTACCGTCACGCCTTCGCCAGTATACGGTGCGGTTTCATTTCCAGCGGCATGGACAACTCTTCTCACACGATTCATCATAAACTCTTTTTTCTTTTATCATATGAGACATTTTTCCCGCTGCCACGCGCCATTTCGCGGTTTTCGATCTTTTTCTCCCCTCTTGTGCCGATCCGAATTGAAAAATTTTCCGGGACCGGAAACCCGGACAGGCAGAGCTACATATCATAAACCATAAAACTTTTTGGAGGAATTCAAAAATGAGCGATTTATCTGCAACAAACTGTGGGTGCAATAATTCCACGGCAGCCACCACCAGCAATGGGACCTTCGGCGGCGGAAATTGCTGCTGGCTCGTGATCCTTCTGCTGCTGTTCGGCTGCGGCGGCAATAACGGCATCGCCCCCGCCAGCAACGGCTGCGGCTGCGGCGACGGCATCGCTGCCATCAGCAATGGCAGCGGCAGCAACAGCTGCCTGTGGATCATCCTTCTGCTGCTGTGCTGCGGCAACGGTTGTCTGGGCTAAAGGTCCGACTGGTTTTCACGCCGGGTGTATGGCGAAACCGACGCTTTGACCGGTTTTCGTCCAACGCTCACCCCTTGCGCGGCACCGCCTTTTTTCGGCGGTGCCGTTTTTGGGCATAAACTGCCCCGCAGCACATAAACTGAAAAAAGGACAGGATATCAGCGCCGGAACGGCCTGAAAAAGCGGGAAAGGGGATGCGCCCACATGGAAACGCCAAAAAACCGGACGGTCACCGCATTCGACACGTTTTATACCACGAACCATATCCGGATTCTGAAAATCCTCCTTCCCTACATGGATGAACCGGCCCGCCGGAGCCTGACAGTGCTGATTAAATTTCTGGAGCTGAAATATACTATGGATTATCTGCATCGCACGCCCTCTTTTCCTCTGCATAAAGGCTGCGGGACGCGAAACGCAAATCATCGTCCGACAATCGAAGGCTGTGAAACAGATGGCGGCGATGACACGCCGGAGAATGGCGATTCGGAGGAGTTTTTTGACGGACACGCCGACATCACGGAGCTGTTCGCCCAGATTCAAAACTTCTGTACACCGACAGAGCGCGCCATGCTGGAACAGCTCGCCGGTCTAAAAAGGAGCATGGAAATGTATGAAAAGATGGCCGAAATGATGCAGCTTTTTTCCCAATTCGAATCAGAAGACGGCGAACCCCTTTCCGGCGCCTCCGATCCCACGGAACTTATAAAGGGAATGCTTTCTCCGGAACAGCAAATGCTGTTTGATCTGTTTGGGGCAAAGGAGCCGCAGTGACCCGCAGGCCGCATATGTTCCGCATAAAAAAAGAAGAAGGTGATCCTATGCTGTCAATTGACAAACCCCAATGGATGCTGGAACCATCCGTACAGAGCATCCCGCAGGAAAAGCTGGATTTTCTGCAGAAACTGGTCTTTGAAAGCGCCGCGCTCTCCCGGAAGGAACTGCTGCCGTTCCTGATGGCATTGACACAGCGCAGCAAACAGGCCCGCATTTCCTTCAGCAAAGAAGAAATGTCTGCCGTGATCACGGCGATCCGAAAATACAGTACACCGGAAGAAATCCAGAAAATGGACCAGATAATGAAGCTGATGGCACAGAAGGCCTGAGACTGACGAGGAAAAACGAAGGCTGGCAGCGCCGAAAGCCGAACGCTCTGAAAGCCTCTCCCGAAGACATCCGGAAGGCCTACCCGAAAATCCCCGTGAGAAAGATTTCCAGTCCGATCACGATCAGGATCACGCCGCCCAGAATCGCCGACCGGCCCGCCAGCCGTGTGCCGAACTTCCTGCCGATCAAAAGACCGGCCATACAGATGACAAAGGTCACCGCCGCGATGATCAGGGCGCAGACCGCCGCCATGAGCGCGCCGTATTCCGAAATGGTGAATCCCACGGACAGCGCATCGATGGAGGTGGCAATTCCCTGGAGCAGCAGGGCTGCGGCCCCCACCCGCGGCGTTTCCGTCTCCCCTTTCGGATGGGAAATTCCTTCCCGCAGCATGCCGCCGCCGATATAGAGCAGCAGAATCAGCGCGATCCAGGGAATCCATTTCCCGAAAGCGGCAAAATATTCCACGATCGTATGGACGCAGATCCAACCAGTCATGGGCATCAGCGCCTGGAAAAACGCGAATACCCCGGCAATCGCACACATTTTTTTTCGGCTCATGCCAGGCTCATGCAGGCCGTTGGCCATAGACACGGAAAATGCGTCCATCGCCAGCCCAACGCCTAATAAAATGCTGTTAAAGAAAAACAGCAAATTCCATTCTGTTCCCATCTCTTTTTCTCCGCCTGAAAATGGTTTCTATCGAATATATATGCGGGATGCCCGGTTCTGATCCATCCGCAGCGCAGCCTCCGCCACATGATCCGCCAGCACAGCGGTGGTGACGCTCCCCACGCCGCCCGGGACCGGAGTGATGGCTTCCACAATGGGAGATACGGCATCAAAATCCACATCCCCGCACAGCTTTCCGTCC
>CANQTI010000218.1 GCA_947626725.1 uncultured Eisenbergiella sp. | reverse complement strand
GGACATAGACGCCGCCGTAGCGCTTCGCGCAGGTCAGGCCGAACATGTGGTCATCCTCGTTGATGGTGCCGCCCACCGCACACAGGGAATTATGACAGTTGGTCAGTACATAGGGGATCGGGAATTTCGTCAGCCCCGACGCCCGGGCCGTCTGAATGATGCCCACGAAGGTGATATCATGGCTGGTGAGCTTGTCAAATTTGATCTTCAGCTTTCGCATATCGCCGGACGTATTGTGGGCTTTTAAGATCCCATAAGCGATGGTATTTTTCGCCGCCTCTTCCCTGGAAACGGTCTGTCCGGTCTTTCCCCGCAAAATCTCCTGCTCTCCCGGGCCTTCCGATACGAGCTCTCTGCCGTTTATGAGATAAACGCCTTTTTCTGCCAATGTTACCATATAAACTGCCTCCTTTTGGCACAGCTTCTCAAATAGGCTGAACCGTTTTTTTGAATAGATCCGCAGCTATCAGATTTAAAATTTATCCGCAGCTCTTTTATTAAAACACACTCATTGCAAATTGTCAAAAAATATGATAAGATAATTCCATTCTAAAAGATCAGCGTTCCATCTGAATCTGTTTTTATTTCCGATGCCCTATTCGCATCCCATTTTCAGAGGTCCTCATGAATAAATCGTCTATCATACCCCGGCCGCTCTTTCGCGTAGATGCCATTTTTTTCACGCGGCGGTTTGAATGCGGAGCAAAATTCTCTTTCCCAGCCCTCCCAAATGCTCCCTGTGCCGCAGCAGATACAGATAATGATCCATTACAGGCCTGCGCACTGCTTACAGCCGACGGCAGCGACATTCTCCTGAACACCGTCCACGGCTCTTTCCGACTTTCCCAAAACTGCGCATTCCTCTGTCCCGTTTCCGAATTGAAAACCTGTCAAAGTGCGGGAATGTGCTCTGCTCTTCTGACCCTGGTCCCATTTTCCTGTACACCGCGGCCGAATACCTTCACATACCGCGCAATTCCCCTCTCCGCAGAAATGCAGCGGCTGATCCAAAGGCTGCCCGATGAAATCTCTTCGGCCTCCCAGACAAAGGCGCATGAGAACAACGCACCGTTTCCGGAAATGACTCCTGCCGATTGCGCACGGCTGGCAGGCCTACATCTGGAGGAACTTCTCATCCGACTGTCCCTTTGGGTGAAAAGTCCGCCCCAAGCAGCAAATAATGATCTGCAGGAATTGCCGCAGCTCCTCCATTACCTGGAAACTCACCTGGATACATCGCTCAGCATCGAAAAAATCTGCCGCGACAATCTGATCGGCCGTTCCCAGCTTACCAAACTGTTTCACAGCGCCTATGGCTGCGGCGTTATCTCCTTCTTTTCCCATCTGAAAATACAGGCCGCTCAGAAAATGATCCGGGCAGGCCGACTGAATTTTTCTCAGATCGCCGACGCTCTCGGCTATACATCCGTCCAGTATTTCTCACGCCGCTTCAGACAGAGCACCGGCATGACCCCCTCACAATATGCGCGGTCCGCACGCAAAGTCCCGGCGATGCACCCGCCGGGACCGCATTGATCCGGGAAAAAACGCTGTTCACCGCTATTATGCCGCCGCCGTCTTTTTCCGGGACTTCTTATCGATCATCAGATACACTGTGGGCATCAGGATCAGCGTCAGCAGCGTGGACGCGATCAGGCCGCCCACGATGACCAGCGCCATGCCCTGCATCATCTGCGCGTTGTCGCCGATCCCCATGGCCAGAGGCAGCATGGAAAGGATCGTGGTCAGCGTGGTCATCAGAATCGGGCGCAGGCGGATGGAGCCGGATTCCACCAGCGCGTCCCGCAGCGGCATTTCCTGCCGGAGCTGGTTCGCCGTATCCACGTACAGGATGCCGTTGTTCACCACGATGCCCACCAGCATCAGAAATCCCATCAGCGAGACCATGCTCAGCGTGGAATGCGTGATATAGAGCAGGAAAATGGAGCCCACCAGGCTGAACGGGATGCACATCATGACCATCATGGAAAACCGCGGCGACTCGAACTGCATCGCCATCACCAGAAAGACCAGGAACACCGCCGTCAGAATGGAGCGGTACAGGACGGCGAACTCCTCGTTCATCATGGAAGTGAGCATATCCTCCGTCTGGGTCACGCCGATGGGAAGCACCATGTTCTCCACCCGCCCGATCATCTCGTCTCTGGCCGAAAAATGCGCCTTCTGCGTGGTGGTCGCCACCAGGCTCACCTGATAGCGCCCGTCCACCTTCTCTATGGTCTGCGCCGCGTCCGTATAGACGGGCTGTGCGATCTGGCGCAGCGGCACCTGTATTCCCCTGGCGTTCACCAGAACGGCGTCCATCAGGCTGTTCACATCGTCGTACAGACCCTCCGGATATTCCAGCTTCACCTCATATTCCGCGCCCTGATTGGTGATGGTCAGCGCGGTGACGCCGCTGAGCATGTAGTTCAGCTCCTGCGCCACCTGGATCGGCGTGAATCCGTAGTGCATCGCCATCAGCGGATCCACCTGCACCTTCACCGCCGTGCTGGCGTCCGTGGTGGAGGAGACCACCTTGATCACTCCGTCCACCTGTTCCATTTCGGCCTTCACGTCCCGGGCCGCCTCCTTCAGAGCGTCCATATCGTAGCCCTGCAGATCGATCTCCGTGGTGGAGGTGTTCATCAAGCTGCCGCTCATGCTGCTGCCGCCGGAGGAAATGGTCAGCTCCATATCCGTCACGTCCCGGGTGGCCTCGTTCCATTTTTCCACGATGTCCGCCGTGGACAGCTCCCGATCTCCCTTCAGATAGGCGCGCAGGCTGGCGGAGGAATC
>CANQTI010000217.1 GCA_947626725.1 uncultured Eisenbergiella sp. | reverse complement strand
CTCCCGTATCCGTTTGCTCCAACAGGTTCTCAGGCCCGCCCTTGACCCTTTCCGCACATTTCGCGATCGTGCAAAATAAGTCTTCGATATTTGAAAAGAAAGACAGGTCAAGGATCTTTTGCATGCATCACTCGTCTGTCCTCATGGCGATCAGTGTCAACTCAGGCTTGCTGTAACAAAAATATCCATTTGTTTCCACAAGTTCATACCGTTCATCGAATGTGCGTGAATTTTTGATGCCATAAAAGCAGTCCTCATACCACTGTTTGAAATCCGGCCCATACTGACGGTTTTTGAGTTCCAGCACAGGGACGAACTTACCTTCTTCGATCCTTGCCAGCTCTATGTCAGACAGCCTCATGCTAATGACTCTCATCCCGCAGCACCTCCTTCTTCTCTCTGAAATGTTTCATAATGGCAGATATTAACGTAAGTGAATCATACTCACAGTCTGTACCTCTGCACATGCCGTATATGGCCTGCCATTTTTCAAAATGCTTCGACGGTTTCAGGCCCGTTTCATCTCTTTTCAAACATAATATTCCTCCCCGGTGTCAAGGCAAATAGCGCCCAGCGCACCGCCGAAGGTACAGCCGCAGTCGATGGCGATATGGTTGTTGGCGCGGTAGATCCGATCCGGGGAAGGATTTTCAGGTATCAGCCGTGTGGGAGTATGCCCGGAAACCACAAATCTGTCCGGCCAGTACCGCCGCGCGTAATCCGGCCTTCCTTCGATGAAATCCGCCGGGGAATACTCCTCCAGAGGCTTTTCCGGAGAAAAATTTTCCAGTCCCGCGTGAACCAGAAGGTAATCGCGCCCTCCGGCGCGGACCTCTTCATAGAGCGTGAACTCCCCGAGATATTCCAGCACCTCACTGCGCTCCCCGGAAGAAAGGGCCGTAAAGGCCTTCAGCGTAGGAGCCCCTCCGTTGATGAGCCAATCATTCAGGGCACCCATCTCCGCTTCTCCCAGCGCAGACAGCGATTCCTCCGTGATCTCCCGCATCAGGAAACGAAGACAGACCGCCATCATGAACTCATGGTTGCCAAGGACAGGATACACGTTGGGACGGTTCATCATGTCCCGCAGGATTCGAATTCCGTCCGGGCCCCGGTCAACAACATCCCCCAGGACATAGAGAGTGTCCTGCGGGCGAAAATCTATGGTCTGCAGCATCTGACAATACTTATCAAAGCAGCCGTGTGGGTCGCTGAGAGCGTAGATCATGGAGCCTCCTCCTTCTTTCTGAAAGCCTCGTTCCTTTTCCCTGTCACCCTTATTCTACCATCCTGCTCCTTTCCGTGACAATTGCCTCCGCTGATTTTTCGATGAAACCATCTATCTTCCGCACTGCCCCTCAAAATATTCTTCCCTTGTAAGAATAAATTTCTTAACTCAATCATCGTGCGATCCCGTGCATCGCTCTCTCCGATAAACGCCATGGACTCAGCCGCCGCACATTTGTCTTCATTAAAACCACACGTTATCATCGTTTTACGCAAATACGTATTCCCCGCTCTGACTGCAGCTTCAAGCTTTGACGGAAATATCATTTCCTCTTTTTTACTATATCTGGGCAGAGTACCCTCTTCGTTTTTCTCCCAACATATTTTCGGCAGTCCATCTTTGAAAGCCATATCAATAAACTTATTCAAAACACGGGTTCCATAGCCTTTGTTCCGATACTGCCTGAAAATATATATTTCCGGTTCCAATTTATTCTCATCTTCATGAAACCAAAACCCTATATATCCTATAAAGCAGTCTTTCTTTTTTATGCTGTAAAACATCGGCCTCCGCAGATCGATTGCCTTGTAAGCATCCTCCGTTCCCGCCAGCCGTTCCCGATAATTTTGCACATCTTTCACTAACTGTCTTTTACGATCTCTGCAAGCGTCCGGGGCTCATAATCCATATGCGGCAGCATACAGCCCACATTGAAGGCCCGAATCGGCTGGCTGTTCGGAATCTTCTGATTCCATCGGCCTTTCATATCCTCATACATTTCCGCCAGCGTCGCATATGGCCTGCCGTCGAAGCCGGAGCCTGCCATGGTCACATTTTTATGAAAGAAATGCATGTCGCTGATGTAATAATTCATCTAAATCTCTTTCCTCTCATTTTCTTCGATAAGCTTTTCCTGACCTTTTCTTCCAGCAGCAACAGCCCCGTCTTATCCACATAACAGCCGTTCTTCCAATGCAGTTTCTCAAAAAAAATCCAGTCTCACCGCATCTGACGGAACACATGTACCAGCGTCTCCTGCAGCTCACGGGTAAAATACACCGCTTCACCGCCGTCCGCCGCCGCGAAATAAAGCTTCCGCATCCGACGTTCCCACGGAGTAGGGAACGGAATGCGGAAACGCCCTGCGGCGTCAAGCTCCGCCAGCCGCTCCTTTATTTTTTCCCGGCCTTCCTGCACCGCGGCCCGTTCCGCGCTCTCACGAAATTTCTGCCAGAGGAACCGGTAAACTCGGCCTTCCCCGTCCGCATAAAACCGCATATCCATGCCGCACCCTCCTTCGCGTCATATGCTTTTTTCCTCTGATTCATATTATAAACCGGACCGCCCGAAAGGACAATGTTGTCCGTTCACCATCGACAGCTTCGCACTTTTGCCGCGTGTGCGGACATTCCTGCGGGATTTAGCATTCCGCGAGTATCATTTTATTTTCAGCGGATCGCTTGCCTCCGGCATCTCCGTAGGTTTGCTTTCAGCATCTCCTGCTTGACAAAATCAGCGAATCCTCTATAATCCCGTTTTCGACACTTGGGTGATTAGAAAGAGCCGAAATTCCTTGTAAAATAAGGAAAATTCGACTCTTATCAA
>CANQTI010000216.1 GCA_947626725.1 uncultured Eisenbergiella sp. | reverse complement strand
TTAAAGTACCGTAATAAATTATATCGACATTGTAGAATTACGTCTATAATCATTTCATTGACTTTTTGAAATCTGATGGGAAAACTCTCCATGAAAGCGCTTACATGCCATAATCCTGCCGCCCCGGAACGGCGTTCTTCCCGCCCGGAAGGCATTTAAAAAACAATCATTATATTTTTCGTTTTTAAATTTGAAAAATATAATGATTGTTTTCGGATGTCAGCGCATTCCCGCTTTCCTTCTGCGGCCGTTTCACGGCTCATTCCTGCCTGCGGAACTTCCCGGGAGTGGTCCCCGTGCTCTTGCTGAAAAACCGGATGAAATTCTGCGCATTTGTATAATTCAGCCTGGCCGCGATCTGGGCCACGGTCATATCGGTCTCCAGGAGCAGGCGTTTCGCCTCCTCCAGCTTGTACTGCTCCAGATAATCGCTGAAGGATTTTCCCTTTTCGGCCTTGAGGAGCTTCCATATGTATGAGGGATGCACCTGCAGGGCGGAGGCGCATTCCGTCAGCGTGATGTTTCCCTGCCGCTCCCTGATCAGCCTTTCAATCTCCTCCATCATGGATCTGGCTCCCCTCTCCAGCAGGTCGCTGCGCATCCGCAGGACCGTATCCACCAGCCTCTTCTCGATGATATACCGAACTCTGCCCGGCTCCGGCATCCACAGCAGATCGTCGCACAGCGCGATGAGGCCGCCCGGACACAGGCTGTGCAGATCCAGCCCCGTTTCCAGCGCGACCGAAAGGATGGAGCTCACGAACTGCAGGATATAGATGATCTCCTCCTCTTTCCCAGCCGTCCGCTTCAGAAAGCTCTCAAATCCGTCCAGCGCCTGACCGCACAGGATCCGGTCGATGCCCTTTAAGCCCCTCTGGATCTCCTGACCGTACCGGAAATCATAGGCGCCCTCCGACGTCCCCGCATCTATGGAATAAAACCGGCAGCCCACGGTCCCGGCCCCCGTCTCCGTCTCTGCCCAGGGAAGCGTCAACACGCGGACGCTCTCCTGAAAGGCCTCCCGGATATGACGCCGATCGGCATGCACGGCACTGATCCCCATTCGGATCCCGGGGCTCCACAGCTGTCCGGCAAAGGACGCCGCCTCCCCGTAAAACGCGTTGATCCGCTCCTGCAACTCCCCCTCTTCCTCTCCCGTGAAGATCAGGGCGACAGTGCCGCCCGCAACGCAGACCGGCGGCAGCCAAAGCTGTTCCTTCATCTGTTCCGGCATTTCCGCGGCGAGCCGCCTGCAGGCCGCGTCCACCCGGCCGGTATCCTCGTCCCATGCCTCGGAACCGGATCTCTCCGGGCAGAGCGAAAGGACCGCCAGCGCATAATACCGCTTTCTCTCCGGCAGCAGCTCCTCCTCGCAGGCCTTCCATTCCTCATCTCCGACAATCTCTCCCCGGAGCAGACGGAGCTGGAACAGCTTCTGTCCCGCTTCCGCTGCTTTCTTCTCTGCCTCCCGAAGGGCCGGATGGCGGGAAAGCCGCACGGCCGCGCAGACCGCACAGACCGCCGCCATCACGGACAGCCCGAGCCAGCTCCACAAAAGGACGCCCGCGGCCGCAAAGCCGCTCTGCACCGCAAGGATGACGCAGATTCCGAAGAGAACGGCCAGACCGCCGGGCACTCCCGCGGCACATATATAAATCCACGGACGAAATGTTTCTTTTTTCTTATCCTTCATCCTGTATCCCTCTACGCTCCGGCGCTACCGTCCGGCCCGCTCTTTTTCCGGAGCCTCCCGGCCGCGCACATTCCTCCCGGGGTGGCCGCGAGTCCTCCTTCGCCGGTCTCCCGCAGGCAGGCAGGCATGGACATGCCCACCTCCCGCATGGCGTCGATCACCTCATCCGGCGCGATCCTGCTGACGATCCCGGCCAGCGCCATATCCGCAGCCGCCAGCGCCACCACGGCGCCGGAAACGTTGCGCTTGACGCAGGGGACCTCCACCAGCCCGGCCACCGGATCGCAGACCAGACCCAGCAGATTCTTCATCGCCATGGCCGCCGCCTGCGCGATCATCCCGGCATTCCCGCTCCGGAGACTCACCGCCGCTCCCGCCGCCATGGAGGAAGCCGAACCGATCTCGGCCTGACAGCCGCCCTCCGCGCCGGAAATGAAAGCGCGGGACGCGATCACGCCGCCGATGCCGCCCGCCACATAGAGCGCCTCCGTCATCCGGTCGTCCGAAAATCCGTACTTTTCCTGCATCGACAGAAGCACCGCCGGGACCACGCCGCAGGCTCCCGCCGTGGGCGCGGCCACGATCCGTTTCATACAGGCGTTGGACTCGCCCATTTTGACCGCCCGTTCCATCACCCGTCCCATAAAGGTCCCGCAGATCGTATCCCCGGCGTTCACGTAGGCCTCCATCCGGCCCCCGTCCCGGCCCGCCAGCTGACTGCGGGATACCAGCGACGAATCATAGGCCGCGTCCGCTTCCTTCATCGCCTGATACATGGCCTTCATCTGGGAAAATGATGCCTCCGAAGACAGCTGACGCTCCTGACAGTCGTCCTCCCGGATCACCTCCCAGAAGGCTTTTTCCTCTCCCGCCGCGCGGCAGATCCCCTCCAATGACCGATACATTTCGCTTCCCCCGCCTCCTCATTCCTGCATACAAAGATAAATGACCTTCTCAATGCCGCTCTCCCGCTCCAGATCCGCGATGCAGTCCGCCGGTACCTCCTGGTCCACCTCGATGACCATCACCGCATGGCCGCCCCGTTCGTCCCGGTACACCTGCATGGTGGCAATATTGATCCCGGCCAGCCCCAGCTTCAGGGAAACGCGCACCACCACGCCGGGCCTGTCCTGATTATAGACCACCACCGTGGGCGC
>CANQTI010000215.1 GCA_947626725.1 uncultured Eisenbergiella sp. | reverse complement strand
GAGGAGATGGCGGAGGAGAAAGGAAAGTACCGCAGACTGGCCTCGGAGGCGTCCAAGGAAAGCGTGAAATAGGGCTGGCCGTTATTCACAGACTGTGAGTGGATGAAATGCCGGAGAGTTGGGAAGAAAAAATGGGAAAAATCCGTTGACAGGGAATTGATCTGATGATAGTATAATAACTGAAAGGGCTCCCGTAAAGCAAACGGTTGGCCTCGTTTAATTTGCTTTACAAAAAAGCAACCTAACTTTGGCTGGGGCGGTTGCTTTTTTGATGTTCCTTTTTCACCCTCTGGAAGATCTCAACGACCTTCACGGCGGAGCCGATCAGGGACGCTGCGATCTCCAGGACGCGGAGAATCGTGTTCATCGTATGTACCTTTCGCTTTATTTTCCATCTGAACCACCTCCGTTGATTCTGGAAGCTCTCGGATGAAGATCCGGCAAAAGGCCAACCGCTTACCCGTTTTGGGAGCCCGGCCCCGAAGGGCTGGTTATAGGGTAACACAGCAGTCGGTATATTGCAAGGGAGTTTTGAGGCTTTCTCTTGTTTCCATTCAGAGAGCGGTTTAAAGAGTTCCTGCATTTTTCAAGAGAGCCTGAGGGTTATAAAGCGAAAGGACGCTGCGCAAAAATGGGTCCAAACGGCCACCAAAACCGGCTTGACACATCTGAACGGCTGTGTTAAAGTATCCCTATCGAAAACGCCGGGGATCCGGCACAAAATGGCAGAAGACGGTGATGGGAAAGAGTAGGATCGCTGGAAGCTACAGAAAGCGGCCGGATGATGAGAGGCGCAGGGGAAGGCTTTCCGAATACATCCCGGAGTCGTGCACCGAAAGGAAGGACAGCGGCGGACCAGTGTTTCGTTGGATGCGGACAGCGGACCGAAGAAGGGAGCCGGTCATTCCGAGTAGGCTGCAACGGGTGCGCCCGTTATCGCGCGGGGTATCGTCTGTCGGAAAGAGCTGGTTTGTATTGCTTATATTTGGATTTTCTGCCGTTCGGCACTCCATGAGGCGGACAGCGTGAGCTGTCTGTGAAATAAGGTGGTATCACGAAGCGTAGGCCCTCGTCCTTTACGGATGGGGGCCATTTTTACGGCAGTGGGAGATAAGGTCAGCGCGTCCGCGGCGGTCCGGCGGCGCACTTTATGCGGTGCTTCGGACGGTGCATTTCCTATTGTCGGGGAAAGAACATTCAGGGAAAGCACATTTCAGGAAAGGAAGAAAGACGATGACAGTATTTGACGAACTGAAAGAAAGAGGACTTCTGGCGCAGCTGACGGATGAAGAGGAGATCCGTGAGCTGGTGAACAACGGAAAGGCGACGTTTTATATTGGGTTTGATCCCACAGCGGACAGTCTGCATGTGGGACATTTCATGGCGCTCTGTCTGATGAAACGGCTGCAGATGGCCGGGAACAAACCCATCGCACTGATTGGCGGCGGTACCGCTATGGTTGGAGACCCGTCGGGCAGAACCGATCTGCGGCAGATGATGACGGAGGAAACCATCCGCCATAACGGAGAATGTTTTCAACGGCAGATGAGCCGTTTCATCGATTTTTCCGAGGGAAAGGCGATAATGGTCAACAACGCCGACTGGCTGATGAAACTGAACTATGTGGAGCTTTTGCGGGAAGTGGGCGCGTGTTTTTCTGTCAACAATATGCTGCGGGCAGAATGCTACAAGCAGCGCATGGCAAAAGGGCTGAGCTTTCTGGAGTTCAATTACATGATCATGCAGAGTTATGATTTCCTGATGCTGTTCCAGAAATACGGCTGCAATATGCAGTTCGGCGGGGACGATCAGTGGTCAAATATGCTGGGCGGCACGGAGCTGATTCGCAGAAAGCTGGGCAAGGATGCCTATGCCATGACCATCACTCTGCTCTTAAATTCCGAAGGCAAAAAAATGGGAAAGACCGCGAAGGGCGCGGTGTGGCTGGATGCCAATAAGACATCCCCCTACGATTTTTATCAGTATTGGAGAAATGTGGCAGATGACGATGTCATGAAGTGTTTGAAAATGCTCACATTTTTGCCTATCGAGCAGATTCGTGAGATGGAAAAATGGGAGGGCAGTCAGCTCAACGCTGCGAAGGAGATCCTGGCCTTTGAACTGACCGGACTGGTACACGGAACGGAAGAGGCAGAAAAAGCGCGGGAGAGCGCGAGGGCACTGTTTGCGGGCGGCGACCAGGCGCAGATCCCCACGGCCATTGTGACCGAAGCCGATCTGGTGAACGGAAACATCGATATTCTGGGCCTGCTGGTGAAGGCGGGGCTGTGCGCTTCCCGTTCGGAAGCCCGTCGGGCCGTGGAGCAGGGCGGTGTATCGGCGGACGGAGAGAAAATCACCGATATTCGGAAGCTTTACGCCGGTGAGGCGCTGCAGGGCGAGGGCGTCATGCTCAAACGCGGCAAAAAGAGCTTCAAGAAAGTGATCCTGCGGGGATAAGACTTGACAAAATCGTTTTTTCCATGCTAAAGTGGAGACGGTAATTCCATATATAATAGGTAGGATTTTTGCCCTCGCGCGTTTTTGGAAAAGGGCGCGTCTTTCGCGAAGATTTCTCGGAATACCGCATATGTTTATATAAGGAGAATGATCTGTTCATGAGCAAGATCGCCGTGATTACGGACAGCAACAGCGGAATTACCCAGGCGGAAGCGAAGAAGCTGGGGATTTCCGTGCTGCCGATGCCGTTTTTTATCAATGAAAAGATGTATCTGGAGGATATCACCTTAAGCCAGCCGGAGTTTTATGACTATTTGGAGCAGGACGCAGATATCAAAACCTCTCAGCCTACGCCGGGAGATGTGCTGGATCTTTGGGACAGGACGCTTGAAACGTATGACGAGA
>CANQTI010000214.1 GCA_947626725.1 uncultured Eisenbergiella sp. | reverse complement strand
CGCTTCGCCCAGAACGAGACGTACCGCACCTCGCTGAGCTTCCATCCCGCGGAATCCATCCTGAAGGTGGACCGGAAGTATTCGGGTTCCCGCCGCGCGATCATCCATCAGCGCCGCAGTCAGGTCAGGAGCGGAGACGGCAGGCTGAAGCTGCGGATCATTCTGGATCAGTACAGCGTGGAGGCCTTCGTGAATGACGGCGAGCAGGTGCTGACCGCTCTTTTGTATACCGATCCGGCAGTGGACGGGATCTCCTTCTTCGCGGACGGAAAGGTGAAAATGAACGTGGTGAAGTACGATCTGATCTGAAAAACGGCCGGGTATGAGAACCGTCAGGAGGCATCGCCGCAGGACATCGGCAACCCCAGGGAACGGCCCCGGCCAGGCGGCAGGCAGACACAGATACGCGGGCCCGTGCCGGGACGCATCATCCGTCTGACGGCCTTTTCGGCCCGAAACTGCCGGAACATACGGGAAACTCGCTTCGCTCAGACAACCCGTATGTTCCGGCACGGGCCAAAAGGACCGCCTTCCGGATAACTGATGCGTCCCGGCACCAGGGCGCCTCGTATCTGTGCCTGCCTGCCGCCTGGCCGGGGCCGTTCTCTGGGGCATGCCTTTTGTACGATGCGCCATTGCGAAGCGGAGAGCAGAAGCAGGGGCATATGCCATTCGGTGTGAAGCGAACGCAGGGTTCCTTCCGGCTGTCTATTGCTGCATCTGATCGGATTTCTGATACTGTCTCGGTGTGAGCTCTTTGTATTTTTTGAAGATCTTCACAAAATAGCTGCTGTCGTTGAAGCCGCACAGATAGGCGGTCTCCGTCACCGTCAAGGGAGAGGAGAGTAACCGGCAGGCCTGTTCCACGCGGTAATAGTTTAGATAATCGATGGGTGTCCGGTGGATAAAAGTGCGGAAAAAGCGGCAGAAATACCGGGGAGACATGCCGGTGATCTTTGACAGGTCTTCCAGTGTCAGCGGCCGCATATAGTTCTGTTCGATGTACTCCAGAACAGGCTTAAGAAGGCGGATGTGTTTGGCGTACAGTACAGGGACGCGGCCTTTCTCCCGATATTCCGGGTGAGAAAACAGGATGCCGAACAGGGAGAACAGGGCCCCTGCAGTATCCAGTTCATGGCCCGGCGCTTCCCTGCGGGCGGCATCGAACAGAGCGCAGGCGGCATTCTGAAAGGGAAGGTCGACGGCAGAAAAATGGGCGCGGATCAGACTGCCGCCCTCCAGCAGAAATCGAAGATGGCGCCGACAGGCCGCAACCTGGCCCAGAAGGGGATCCGGATCGAAGACGATGCACTCATAAATGCAGTTTTCCGGCGTCCCGCCGTGAACCGTCCCCTGGTTGATGAAGAGAAAATCGCCCGCCTCGGTCACATATATTTCTTCATTCAGGTAAGCCGTGAAGTGACCCTGCAGAATATGAATAATTTCCAATTCCCGATGCCAGTGAAAGGGCATTTCATAGCGCGGGTGCTCCTGATCCACATGATAGAATTCCAATGGAAAATCCTGTGTCCCATGGGATTTTTTTTCATTGTAATCGAGATAGTGCATAGAAATCTCCCAGTCTTTTCCCTGTATTTGGGGGGGGTATTTCGTCAGATTGCAAAAGCCGCAGGAATGAGGACAAGTGTGCCGCAAAGGGCGCTGCGGATATACCGTCAGGCCTGAAAAATGAATATTTTACCATTTTTAATCATTATAGCACCAGCATGCAGAAAAAGAAAATGATAAAATAAAAAAACAAGGTGTTTCTGGTTTTCGGGTCCGCGCAGCGGATCGGATACAGGTATGTAAAAAGGAGGACATTTCAATGGCAGAAAGCAGACTGATCGGGGCGTATCCGGTGATCGGCATCCGTCCCACCATCGACGGCAGGAGAGGGTATCTGAAGGTGCGGGAGTCGCTGGAGGAGCAGACCATGGGCATGGCGAAGGCCGCGGCCGCGCTGTTTACGGAGAATCTGCGCTATTCCAACGGAGAACCGGTGAAGGTCGTGATCGCCGACACCACTATCGGCCGCGTTGCGGAAGCGGCGGCCTGCGCGGACAAGTTCCGCAGAGAGGGCGTGGAGATCACGCTGACAGTGACGCCCTGCTGGTGCTACGGCGCGGAAACCATGGATATGGACCCGCAGACCATTAAGGGTGTCTGGGGCTTTAACGGGACGGAGCGGCCAGGTGCAGTCTATCTGGCCTCCGTGCTGGCGACTCATGCGCAGAAGGGCCTTCCCGCTTTCGGCATTTACGGCCATGATGTGCAGGATGCGGACGACCGGGAGATTCCCGGGGACGTGCGGGAGAAGCTGCTGCGGTTCGGCAGGGCGGCGGTGGCCGTGGCCACTATGCGCGGCAGATCCTGGCTGCAGATCGGTTCGATCTGCATGGGCATCGGCGGTTCCGTCATCGATCCCGCGTTCATCGAGTCCTATCTGGGCATGCGTGTGGAGTCGGTAGACGAGGTGGAGATCATCCGCCGCATGACCGAGGGGATTTACGATCAGGCGGAGTTTGAAAAGGCCATGGCCTGGGTGAAGGAAAACTGCATCGAAGGGTTTGACAAGAATCCGGAGGCGGTGCAGAAGACCAGAGAGCAGAAGGATCGTGACTGGGAGTTTGTAGTGAAGATGATGTGCATCATCAAGGATCTGATGAACGGCAATCAGAATCTTCCCGTCGGCTGTGAGGAGGAGATGGTGGGGCACAACGCCATCGCGGCAGGCTTCCAGGGCCAGAGACAGTGGACCGACTTCTATCCCAACGCGGACTTCGCGGAGGCCATGCTCAATACCTCTTTCGACTGGAACGGCGCCAGGGAGCCCTATATCCTGGCGACGGAAAACGACGTGCTCAACGGCCTGGGCATGCTGTT
>CANQTI010000213.1 GCA_947626725.1 uncultured Eisenbergiella sp. | reverse complement strand
TCCGTATAACCCAGGTTTTCTTCCTTATAGCGCATCAGATACGCCTTCATTTCAGGATGATCTTCCTTCATATCCTGCAGGATCGCGTCGAAATTGTCGGCCGTAACACAGCCCAGCCTGGCAAAAAGCGAATAATACGGCAGCTCCTCCGCATGTTCCAGAAGCAGCACTTCCCAGGCCTCCTCTGTGGAGCACCCCTTGGTGTGGGAGCGCAAAAAGTCCTCCAGTTCCAGACGGATCTCCTCCGGCATCCCATACGGATTCAACAGCCGCAAAAAAGCCAGCCGTGCCTTGGCCCTGCGTTTCTCATTGGTAAAACGGTTGAAATCCGTGCTGGCGTAATCCTCTTCCCCGGTCAGCACATTCCGCTCAAAGCCCACCGCGTCAGGCTCCCGCAGGATCACCAGCATTCTGGCGTCCCATTTTTTCAGCCATTCCGCGCTTCCTGCTTCCGCGATAGAAAAAAGATGGGGATCATCCATCCGGGTGGCCGCCGCTGCCAGCAGGGCCGCAATCTCCGCCGTTCCGGCAGGCTGTTCCCGCTCCAGCCGGATTTCCGCCAGCCGTCCGCTTCCAAGGAACAGATCCTGTCCCAGCCGCAGCTCCTTCCAGGGCATCCGCACCCGCTCCAGCCGCGCGCAGTGCGCAAAGGCCCAGCTCCCCACTTCCTCCAGCGTATCCGGCAGGGATAAAAACCGCAGACTGCCGCAGTTAAAAAACGCTTTTTTGCCGATCTCCGTCACCGGAAAGCCTTCGATCTCCTCCGGCACCGTCAGACGGCGCAGTTTTCCTTCCATACCGAGGACCGTCACCCTTCCCTGCTCTTCCCGCCAGCGCAGACATCCGTCCTCCAGCTCCAGTCTATTCTCCTGCATGGTTCCCTTCCGTTCCTTCAACGCGCCGTTCTCTGCCCGTGCAGCAGACCGCCCGACAGACTCACAGCTCCAGCTTCGCGAGTTCTTCCCGGATGCCGCTCTGCCGCTCGGAAAGCATCAGCTCCTCATTATGCCTCTGATAGTCCGGGCAGCCGAACATGGCGATGAATCGGGCGCTGGAAACGTTCACCGTCAGCTCCGTCACCAGAATCAGCATCTCATTGCCGTCCTCAAATGCCTGTTCCACAAAGCAGAACAGCGCATGCAGCCTGGCCTTTGTTTCCTCCGTCTCTCCGCGCAGAGTCACCGTGCGCGCATCGAACCGGGTCTTTACAAGAACGAACGCCTCCGCGCCTTCCACCCGTCCGGCAAGCTGCAATTCTTTCTGCGCTTCCTGCAGAAAACGCAGCACCGCCCGGTGCTTCCGCCTGTCCTGGTCAGAGAGAGAATTGGCCTTCTCCCGGGATTCCATCAGCTTCCGCCGTCCTTCCTCCTGCATTTTCAAAACGCTCAGGACCTCCTGCCCCCGCTCTGCGGCGGACCGTACCGCTTTCAGAAGCGCTGCCAGATCGGACAGATATGCTGCGTTTTCCATCGCCTCCCGGATATCGTTCTGGATGCGGTCAATCAGCATGCCCAGCAGGGAAAGCCGCTCGTCAAAGGGCGCGGCCGAGGCCTTTCGGACGGTTTCCTCTCCCGCCTCTCCGGCCAGGATCCCTTCAACCTGATAGTCCCGTTTGTATTTCCGGTACAGATCGTAGTACGCCGTGAACTCCTTTACCACCCGCTCGTTTCGCAGATACTGCTCCACCAGCGTTTCGTCCGCCGGCAGCCCTTCCTCCTCATACAGGGAAAGCGCCGTGGAGAGATCCTCCCAGCCCCGGGCCGTCACATAGGAACGCCCGTTGACGGTCGTTTCGATCCGGTAAAAATATTCCTTTTTCAAATCCAGGAAATTGGTAACCGCATTGTGAAGGCCTTTTTCCAGCGCATAAGCTTTCCAGGCCTCGAAATCCTCCTCCACCTCGAGCACCCGCAGCCGGTCCATGGTCACCACGTCGAATTCCCGGACAGATTTATTGTATTCCGGCGGATTTCCCGCCGTCACGATGACCCAGCCCTCCGGCACCTGATGCCGTCCGAAGGTTTTGTACTGCAAAAACTGCAGCATGGAAGGGGCCAGCGTCTCCGACACGCAGTTGATCTCGTCCAGAAAAAGGATCCCTTCCCGGATGCCGCTCTCCTCCATCACATCATAGACGGAGGCGATGATCTCGCTCATGGTATATTCAGAAATATCCGTCTCTTTTCCGCCATAAACACGGTGTCGGATAAAGGGCAGCCCCAGCGCGGACTGTCTGGTGTGGTGGGTCATGGAATAAGAAATCAGCGCGATCCCCAGCTCCTGCGCCACCTGCTCCATGATGGCCGTCTTGCCGATCCCCGGCGCCCCCAGCAGAAAAAGCGGCCTCTGCCGCACCACGGGAATCCGATACTCCCCATATTCGTCCTTTTTCAGATATATTTTTACGGAATCCCTGATGTATTCCTTCGCCTGTCTGATATTCATGCTCTCCGTTTCCTTCGTCTTATTTATATAGAAAAATCATCCTGACGCTCCAGCGCATCCTCCTCCAGCAC
Organism: uncultured Eisenbergiella sp.; assembly: GCA_947626725.1. Classification (GTDB taxonomy): domain Bacteria; phylum Bacillota; class Clostridia; order Lachnospirales; family Lachnospiraceae; genus Gallintestinimicrobium. Next base: position 400 of record CANQTI010000213.1, on the reverse strand, counting down.
CACCCGAATTGCCCAGGGCGGGACCTCAGGCTGCCTGTCATCCTCCCGCAGGAAGGCGAAGATTACGTCATAACCGGGCATCCGTTCCGGATACACCCCGTATCCGTCAGTAAAATAGATCAATCCCTTTAAATTTTCAAATTCACCTTTCCGCTGCAATTCCTCCACATAGGAAAAAACCGGCCGGAAATCCGTGGATCCAAAGCCCCTCAGCTCTCCCTTTCGCATAAACACCTCGAATTCTTCCTCGCAGGTGATCTTCACATCGGAGCGGACTTCACTGTCGCACTGAAGGATATGTACGTTGACCTTCTGAAAAAAAAGCTCTGTCGCTTTCAGGATCGAATACGTCTGCCGCAGGAATGCGCGCACCAGAGAACCCCTGCAGGACGCGGAGGTG
>CANQTI010000212.1 GCA_947626725.1 uncultured Eisenbergiella sp. | reverse complement strand
GTGAACAGCCGGAACGGCAGGCTGAAGCTGCGGATCATCCTGGACCGCTTCAGCGTGGAGGTGTTCGTCAACGACGGGGAACAGACGCTGACCGCGACCCTGTATACGGAGCAGGCGGCAGACGGCATTTCCTTCTATGCGGACGGGGCCGTGCGGATGAACCTGGTGAAATACGATCTGGGAGACTGACCGAGAGACCTGCCGGTTGGCATATCATATTGAGAAATAACAGAGACGATCCCTGTTTTCGGACCGTCTCTGTTTTATTTGGACGGTTTTGCGGCGGGGCAGCTTCAGCCGCGCAGAAACTCCGGGATCGCCCGATTGAACGCTTCGGAACGGTTGGCCGCAATAAAACAGTTCCCTTTAATGAACCAGAGTCCCGCTCCGTTTCTGTGGAGGAGGATCACAGGCGCCTCTGGTCTTTTTTTGAAATTCTTATTGACTCTCAACCGAACATCACGCTTATAATCCTCCTGTAAGGTACCTTATGCACTGTTTTTCAACAATATCGGATGCCTGTGTGTTTCGGGCGGAAAGGCATAAAAATGAAGATTGGAGATTTTGCCAGGGAATGCGGCGTTAAAATTTCCGTACTGCAGTTTTACGATAAGGCGGGGGTACTGCGTCCTGTTTATATCGACCGTTTTACCGGATACCGTTATTACGACCGGTCTCAGGTTGCTGTGTATGAACGGATCAGTCAACTGAAGTCCGTGGGATTTTCTCTCGCCGAGATCAGAAGGATGCTGTATGCCGACACAGGAACGGAAGAATTGTTTGAAAAAAGAAAACGTGAACTGGAGCGGCAGCTTGAAAAGCTGGGGCAGCTCAGAACAATGATGTCAGGAGGTATTATCGTGGAACAAACTTATCAGCCCCTTGCGGAAGACATTGATCTTCCTTTTGAAAATGATGAACAGGTGATCGGAAAATGGCAGCTTGTGCGGGAGGAGGACGGCAGTGATGTGCCTTCCTCAGCGCTTGGCGGGAAGGAACGCTGTCTGTACTTTCTGCCGGAGGGAGAAAGTTACTGGTGCTATAGCTGGACAAAGGGCAGGCTGCTGGTGGACACGGGTACGGAACGGTATGCGAACGGCTACCGCACAGAAAAAAGAGGCGGCGATCTGTATATGGTCGTCGACCTGAAATCCTATGACTATCGCCGTACAGGGGAAACGGTGCCTGTTGCTCTGCGCAAGATCGACAGCAGGCGTTATACCCGTGAGGAGATCGCGAGAAAAGACGATGTAAACAAGCCGTTCCGGGAGGATAAGCGCGTCATCGGGCGGTGGAGATCCTGCGGATTCCTTTCCGCCGCCGACAAAAAGGACGGACGCTATGATTTGGCCGGGATGGCGGAGAAGCCGCAGGGCAGCGGCCTTTATTTCAGGGAGATCACATTTTCCGAAGGAGGGCACTGCACCTCTCTTTATGGGGATGAACGGATCAGCGGGGACGAAATGCAAACCTGGACGAAGGGATACGTGCTGCGAAAATGGAACAGCACCGCCTGCGCTTATGAAATAAAGAGCATTGACGGCAGGGAATACATGATCATGGAGTGGAAAAGCGGCGACTATCGCTGGGGCGGCTTTGATTCCGATTATTATGTGTTTGTAAAAGAACAGACGTTCTGAGAGTGATTCGATACCCGCATCCTGTCGTACGGGAATTCTCGAATGTCTCAAAGATCTCTGGCGGACAGAAGGCGGAACAATGCCTGAGAGGGGCCGCTGCAAAATAGACGAGCGATCATCTATGGAGCAGCGGGTCCTCTTTTCCTGACAAAAATATTGCAAAAACAGAAAAACTCATTATAAAAAGTTGCTATTTATGTATAAAAGTCGTTGGAAAAAGTTTGTAAAAAGAGAAAAACTCCATTGAAAAAGCTGCGCGATCGGATATAATAGAAAGGAGAATAGGATAAGGGGGCGTCTGCCGCTATGCTGAAAAGGAAGATCGAACAAATTCTGACGGAATGGAAGACGATGCCGGATCATAAGCCGCTGATCATCAAGGGGTGCAGACAATGCGGAAAGACATATTCCGTTTTGGATTTTGCGAAGAAGAACTATAAACATGTGGTCTATCTCAATTTTTACGAAAATCCGGACTACGCTTCCGTTTTTTCCGGGTCTCTGGAGACGGATCATATCGTCATGATGCTTTCGGCGCTTTTGGGACGGGATGCCGTGTTTGAGGCCGGAGAAACCGTGCTTGTGCTGGATGAGATCCAGGACTGTCCGGAGGCGAGGACGTCTCTGAAATTTTTCCGGATCGACGGGAGATTTGATGTGATCGGAACCGGCTCCCTGCTGGGAGTGAGGGGATACGGCAAAGAGCCGAAATCCGTACCGGTTGGCTCGGAAATGGTGATCGACATGTACCCGTTGGACTTTGAGGAGTTTTTGTGGGCATGCGGCATCACGGCGCCGGTCATTGAGATCCTGAAAAAGTGTATGGAAACGGAAACCCCGGTCCCGGAGGCGCTTCATAACCGGATGCGGCAGCTGCTTTTGCAGTATGCTGTGGTGGGAGGAATGCCGGACGCGGTGCAGACTTTTGTGGATACGAAGCGGATGGACAAGGTACTGCAGATCCAGAGAGATATTGTCCGTTCCTATGAGGACGATATGGTGAAGTACGTCGAAAAAAAGGATAAGTCCTGCATTCGGGAGTGTTTCCAGTCCATTCCCAGACAGCTCAGCAAGGAGAACAAAAAGTTTCAGTATTCCGTCATAAAAAAAGGATCTTCCGCGGGAAAATATGTCGGCAGCCTGCAATGGATCGAGGATGCGGGCATCATTTCCCGTTGCTTCAATCTTTCCATTCCGGAGCTCCCGCTGGACGGGAATGCGGAGGAAAACATCTTTAAGGTTTATATGCGGGATCAGGGGCTTTTTGTCAGCATGCTGGAGGAT
>CANQTI010000211.1 GCA_947626725.1 uncultured Eisenbergiella sp. | reverse complement strand
AGAATAAATCATTTTTGCTGATTTTCCTTTCCCTGGGGATAGTACGCCCAAATTTCAGGTTACAGATTCACACTTTCTCCTCCCGATCATTCTTCATAAAACAGCTTCAGAATATTCGCCATCTGTTCGTAACTGATCCCGTGCGCCCTGCCGATCTCCGCGGCCTTCTGCAGAAGTTCCTCCGCCGCCCGAAGCTGTTCCTCCCGGATGAATTCCCTGTTCTGGGCCGCCACGAAGCTCCCTTTTCCGGACACCGCTTCTATGAAACCGTCACGGGTCAGGTCTTCGTAGGCCCTTTGGACGGTGATCACGCTGACATGCAGATCCCTGGCCAGTACCCGCATGGACGGCAGCGCCTCCCCGGCGGATAAGGTGCCGTTCATGATCAGGTTTTTGATCTGTATGCAGATTTGCTCATAGATCGGCTTTTCACTGCTGTTGCTTATGATGATCTCCATGCATTCACCCCCTCCATGCGTACTGTCCGTCATATGCGTACTTATTCGATAAGTACAGTATATGTGCTTATGCGGTGTTTGTCAATATCTTTTTTCGCTTTTTGAAGAAGACTCCGCTGTCAAAAAAAGGGAACAAAAATGCTCCCTTTACGATGACAGTTTTTCGCTGTCTCTCATAAAGGAAGCATATCCTCTGCCGAAAATTTCAAAAAAGCGCCCGCTGGCCCTTTTCAACGATCTCCTCCGCCCCGTGGAATTCTGCCAGCTCCCTGATCGTGCGATCGACGGTTTCGCAGCCGCAAAGCTCCGGATCGAAGATATTCCTTTCTTTGATCACAAACTTCTTCGTCCTCCAGTCCATCTTACAGTCGATATACCCGGCGAACCGGTTCCCGACCAGAACAGAAAGCGGCCACTTCATGCCTTTTTTCTTGAAATACTCAAACGTAAAGGAATAATCGAAAAACGTTTCCAGCCAGACCTTATCCCGCACGACCGTATCCATCGGCGATATGAGCCGCACGCCGCAGGGACGGTCAGGGGCCTTCTCATTCAGAAGGTGTATTTTGGAGGAGTGAATATAGTAAAACCTGCGGCCGATCTTATGAGGAAGCCTCGCTATCCTGCCCTCCGCTTCCAGCTCCTCGAAAACCGGCAGGATATCCGCGGTCCGATAACCGGATATATGAGAAATATGGACCGGATCGGTTATCCCGAATGAAGATATCAGTTTATCGACCATCCATTTTACGGCCTGTTTCTCCCCGACCGCATCCGCCGTCCAATCCGAAAAACCCGCTTTTTCCTTCAAGATATAAACAGGCTCCCGGAAGGTTCCCGGATTCCTGCCGCAGGTCAAAAGGTCCCCTCTGCGGCACATTCTGTAAAAAGCGCGGAATATGGGCAGATTAAAGCTGCGGTCGTGCTCTCTCCGATATTGATGCCATTCGTAAGCCAGATCCAGCTTTTCCCAGATCTGATTCAACGTCAGCCCTTCCGAATCCGCCAGCCTTTCCCTCAGCTCCTCCTCCGCGGCCCGGACCTCGGGACTGTTGCCGTTTTGAAGCCAGGTCTCGTCGGACTCTCCCCACCTCACGATCCCTTTCGCGGCATGCCTGTACAGGGAATATTCCTCCCTCGGTACGAAGAACATATTCCGCTTAAACGTCCATGTTTCGACAACCCTGAACTCCTTGTACGCCGCGATATCCAACTGTTCTGCTTTGAAATCCTTCTTTCTGTTCCAAAGCATCATATACTGGTTCAGGTGTATCGTTGGATTGGGATCGTACTGCAGCCCGCAAATGTCCGATACGATCTTCTCAATACTGTCCGTGCTTTTCTCAAGCAGATGCTGACTGCTCAGGATTACATTGCGCAGCGCATTGATGTCATAATCCGCGTGAATATCCATTGATCCGATTCCTAGAATAATGAAAGCCAACTATACAACTCCATCTGAAACCCATATAAAACATCACATTTTATATTTGGCTTCCAAATATTTTTTCACTTCACCCAAAATGTATTCAGCGGCTTTCATCTGTTCTGCTGCTTCTTCATTTGACACCGCAAAGAAATCGTCATAATCACCGCTTTCCCGTTTTTTCTGAAGTCTTGACAGAAGCCGTCCGGTATCTCCATTAAAAATCCCGACTGCCACAAAGTGATGATTAAAATAAGCAACTACATCCTTATGTCTTTTAAAATCAATATTTTCTAAAGCCAATACTGCTTTGACTGCGTAAAATGCCGCATAATAGGATCTGTTTACCGCATCTCTGAAAAAATGATTATTGAGACACAACTCTGCGCTTTTCAGAGTTTCCTCTGCCCTTGACATCCGATACGAGCATAATGCGATCTGCTCTTTTGTCATGCAACCTTCACCCCCTCATTTTTTACATTGCGATAGAAAGGAAGTGTTTCCGACCAGTATTCGAAGAAATCCTGATTCTTTATGATCGGTGAAAGAACCTTGCCATATTTTAATTCCAGATCATATGCGCCATCATAAACATCATTTTCTGTCTGTCTGATCAAATTATCCGGCAGAGCCACAAGAACCATGATATCAATATCAGAATTCTCATTGTAATCGCCTCTTGCATAAGAGCCATATACAATAACACTTTTCAGATCATCACCAAAACGATCCTTCAGCAGTAAAATAAACTCATCCAATTCCTCATGTATTTCCTTGGGCATGTTCTCTCACCTCCCCAAAATCCCAGTCCCTTTCGTCCCCATCCACATTATGTTTCTATTATATGGAATCCGCGCTGAATAATCAACCAATTTTGTCCTGCAAGTCATCAGAAGAAAAACATTGACAAAAAATCCGGCACGAATTATAATGCAGAAAAATCGTTTTGGGAGAAACCTACGGTAATGAAGCACCTTTATTTCAACTATTATATGTATCTGTACGAAAAACTTGGTGGCTTATAGCCCGGATGCAGGATGCACGGCTGTGAGTCAGTA
>CANQTI010000210.1 GCA_947626725.1 uncultured Eisenbergiella sp. | reverse complement strand
CAGAAGAACAGCGCCACCGTGCCGGGGCCCGTATGGGCGCCGATCACCGTGCCGATGTTGTTGATGAGCACCTTGCCGTCCAGCTTCGGGAAACGCTCCTCCACAATACGGGCCACCTCTTTCGCATCCTCCAGGCTGACCGAATGGCACATATAACATTTCCCGCTGTAATCGTATCCGTCGCGCACATGCTCCTCCATCCTGCTGACAATGGCCCGGATTACCTGCTTCTTGCCCCGATGCTTGGTGCGCGGGATCAGTTTTCCTTCGGAATTGACATTCAGAAGCGGACAGATATTCAGCGTCTGCCCCAGGAAGCCGGCGACCTTCGACACCCGGCCGCCCCGAATATAGCTGGTCAGATCCGTAGAGAAAAACCAGTGATGGAGCTTCAGCCTGTTTTCTTCAAGCCAGCGCACATTCTCTGACAGATCCATTCCCGCTTTCTGATTCTCCAGCGCCTGGGTCAGAAGCAGCCCATAACCGGAGGACGCCGCGAGGGAATCCACTACCGCCACTCTGCGGCCCGGATATTCTTCTTCCATCTGTACCTTCGCCACATTGGCCGAATTGATGGTGCCGGAAATTCCGCTGGAAAGTGTCAGATGCAGCACATCCCGTCCGCTTTGCAGGATCGGCTCAAATAAACGGCAATATTCTTCCGCATTGATCTGAGATGTCACAGGCTGCGCGCCGTCCGCGATACTCTGATAAAACGCCTCCGGCGTGGTGGTCGCATACAGGTCGTCCGCGAAATCCCTCCCGTCTACCTGATAATGAAACATCGCAAAGGGCACGCCGTTTTGCTCCATATATTCTCTGCTCATATCCACCGTGGAACAGCAGGTGATCACATAATCTGCCATAAAAAACACCCCTCTTTCTGAAAAACCCGTTTTTTCGTTCAAATCCCGTACATTCTACCATAATTTTTATGTAAATTCAATGCCCGACTTCATTGCCGCGCGCTTTCCTGCACAGCTTTCCGATTTGCATGGGGAACCATGCCTGCCGCCGTCCGCTTTTTGGAAAGCCACCGTCCCTGTCAACGGAAATCAGGCTGTATATACGGTTCCAAACGCCGATATACATATGCGAGGCTCTGCAGATACTCCTCGTCAGAGCTCAGATGCTCAATGATCATCGGCATCCCGGCCTCTTCCTTCGACGCGAGCTGCGCGTATTTCTCCAAATGCAGGCTTCCGGCGCCGCAGGCCGTTTCCTTCAACTGAAACGTGAGCTGCTGCAGAAGCTGAATGTCCTTCAGATGACAGCTCAGAATCCGTCCATGGAGTTTTTCAAAACATTCCTCCATAAATTCATCTGCGAAAAAATAGCGCTGCGGACAGTTGATCATGTTGACCAGGTCCAGATGAACGCCAAAGGCACTTCGGTCCACATCACGAATCAGCTTCAAATATTCATCCGGACCGGAGGGCACCATCCAGGGCATGGGTTCCACGGTAAATTTCGTATGCCGCGGTGCCGCCTGATCAATAATGTTCTGAATGGATGCCACCGTCAGTTCCCACGTCTCGCGGGAAAAATTGCCGGGATAGGCTCCATCCCAGACGGGACCGTGCGGCGTCCCCGCGACATTGACACAGCATCTGGCACCGATCCTGTCCGCCAGCTGAAGCTGACGGATGGAATAATCCACCGCCCTGGCCCGTTCTTCCCGATCAGCCGCCAAGGCATTCTTCCAAATCCCCACTTCGGCGATCACGAGTCCCTCCTGCTCGGCCGCTCCCCGGAATGCCTCGATTTCATCCTCTGGGGCATTGCAGTCTACGGGAAACACCACAGCCCGACAGCCCAGCTCCCTGTGCTTTCCGGCCCATTCCTCCGGCGTACGATAGGAAAGAGATGAAGATAACCCTAAGATCATTTTGATTCCCTCCACGAAAAAAATCCGCTCTGCGTTTCCTTTTCATAAGCGCTGCCGTACAGTCCGTCATCGGCTCCCAGTCCCGGCTCTATCATACGGTTTTCGTTTTATTTCTTCGTTATATGCTTATTGTACTTTTTTGTCCCTGTCCGCGCAAGTTATAATTTTCACACGGATCCCGTTTTTTATCGCACAGGTCCGGTATATAGGTTTTGTATAGACAGCTCTCCTTCCGCGAAATCTTTGGTTCCCGCCAAAAGGCGCAGCGCCCTGACCTGGGAAGAGGAACAACGGCATGAGAGTGCTGGATTTTGCTTGACGATTCCGGTTTTGAGTGGTACGTTATTTCCAGAACAAATGTTTGCATTTCAGGAAGAGAGGTCATCTATGGAACAGCTTTCCCTTTTTGATACGCCGTCCGCCTATGTGCCGCTGGCCAGCCGTCTGCGGCCCGATTCCCTTTCGCAGTTCGTAGGCCAGTCCCATTTGCTGGGGGATAACGGACTGCTCTCCCGCATCATCCGAAGCGATCAGATCCCTTCCATGATTTTTTGGGGACCTCCCGGTGTAGGAAAAACCACGCTGGCCAACATCATCGCACGCCGGACGCATGCCGCCTTTATCAATTTCAGTGCCGTCACCAGCGGGATCAAAGAAATCAAGGAAGTGATGGCACAGGCGGAGAACAGCCGTCTTCTGGGACAGCGCACCGTTCTTTTTGTGGATGAAATCCACCGATTCAACAAGGCGCAGCAGGATGCCTTCCTTCCCTATGTAGAAAAAGGAAGCATCATCCTGATCGGCGCTACCACGGAAAACCCCTCCTTTGAGATCAACGCCGCCCTTCTCTCCCGCTGCCGGGTCTTCGTGCTCCGAGCGCTGGAGTTCAAAGATCTGCTCCAGCTTTTGCATAACGCTCTGCAAAGTCCCCAGGGCTATGGAAACCTCCAGGTGGAAATCGGCGAAGAACAGCTTTCCGCCATCGCCAATTTTGCCAACGGGGACGCCCGGACCGCCCTGAACACGCTGGAAATGGCCATTACCAACGGCGAAGTGGGTCCTGGGCGGATCACCGTGAGC
>CANQTI010000209.1 GCA_947626725.1 uncultured Eisenbergiella sp. | reverse complement strand
AACCTCCTCAAACTTCGCCCCTTCCTTTTCCATTTTGGAAAGGATGTAGTTGGTGGTTCCGTTGAGGATACCGGTAATTTCCAGGATCTTCTCCGCGGTCAGCGCCGTATTCAGCGGACGGATGATGGGGATGCCGCCTCCCACACTGGCCTCGAACAGATAATTGCAGCGGTTTTCCCTGGCCAGCGCGATCAGCTCTGCGCCGTGGCTGGCCACCAGCTCCTTATTGGAGGTGCAGACGCTTTTTCCCGCCTCCAGCGCCCGTCTGGAAAAGGTCAGGGCCGGCTCGATGCCGCCCATGGTCTCACAGACCACCTTGATTTCCGGATCCTGCAAAATAATCTCAAAATCGTGAATCAGCTTATCCTCATGCGGATCTTTGGGAAACGTACGGATATCCAGAATATACTTCACTTCCACCGCCGTTCCGGCTCGGGTCCCGATCAGCTTTGCATTTCTGTCAAGCACCTCCACCACGCCGCTTCCCACCGTTCCGTATCCCATAACCGCTACCTTGACCATGCTCTCCTCCTTGCCCCGCTTTCCTCATTCCTTCGCCAGCATTTTCACGCTGTGAACACCCTGCCCGTTCTCCAGCTCCTCCAGCATGGCGGAAACCTTCTGTGCCTCTCCCGGCGCCTGCACGCTCAGGCTCAGCGCCGCCACGCCGTTCACAGGCACGCTCTGGTGAATCGTCAGAATGTTCGCGCCGAACTGGGCGATGACCTTCAGAACATCTGACAGAATTCCCGGCTCATCATCAATCTGCATGGACAGTGTAAGGGTTCTGCCCTGGGAATTGTCATGAAAGGGAAAAATATCGTCTTTATATTTATAAAAAGAGCTCCTGCTGATGCCGGCCATATCCGCGGCATCCTGAATGGTGCTGGCCCTGCCGGACTCCAGATATCTTTTGGCTTCGACTACCTTCAAAAGTACCTCCGGCACAGCCTTTTTCGTCACGACAAAATATTTGGCAGGCTCTGCCACATCCTTCGCCCCCTTTGTTCTTACTTCACGCACAGTTGTGCGCTGCCGGGAGATATTCTAGCATAGCCTGCCCAATTAATCAAGCACAATATTCCTTTTTTGTTGGCCGATTTTCCCCGCGGCATTTTCTGCCGGGAGATTTGGCCGAACGGTCCGCTCCGCCCGGTCAAAGTCTGCTGATCCCGTAAAGAAGGAGCAAATGCGCCGGATAATAGAGGTAGAAGAAATATTTGCCCCGCTTCCAGCGCCTCACGCCATTATACATGCAGATGAGCGGCACGGAGAAAATGCCGAAGCCCTCAAGCACCGCCGTATAAGCCGCGTTGAGCCAGACGACAGGATAATTCAGCGGATAACCGTTCAGCACCGGCGTCAGCAAATTGGCGGCGCAAAACAGCACAAACCCGATCGCCGGATGCGGGTATCCATACCGGGCGTACAGATAAAATAGAAATACCAGAAAAGGCCCCGTACATCCGTAATCAAAGCCCAGCAGTTCTACCGCGGCCATGAAGGCGAACACCACGAATGCCGTCAAAATCCACCGGATCGGTCCCTTTCCCCGAATCCGCTCAAGGATGCACAGCATCAACAGGCCGCTGGCCAGCGTCCAGTACACGTTCTGCCATTCCCACGACACCGCTGTTCCCGATACCGCCAGATCAAAAGGGATTTCCGAGATCAGCGCGAACACACCCATACGCAGCACATACCGCCGCAGATCGGAGGTATGGGAAAATCCTTCCACCAGAAGCCACACATAAATCGGGAACGCGAGCCTGCCGATGAGCCGCCAGCCCATATCGCCGGGAAAAAGCACCACACCCGTATGGTCGATCAGCATGGTCACCATGGCTATGACCTTCAGCCAGTCGGCGGAAATGCCGCCTCCGGCGGAGCGAACCTGTTTTCCTTCCATCGTTTTCATATTTTCCTCCATGCCGCGAGCATATGCGGGCTGATACGCGCCAAATTCCCGCTCAAGCGCCGCCATCCCACGTTTTATACAGCCTGAACAATAAGCCGGACAGCTTATTGTTCGGGCTTGTTTCCACCTGCCTCTGACAGCCCAACGGCTCGGATTTGAAATCGTTTTCAGCAGTCCAGCGGATATTTCTCCACAAGAACATCCACGATGGCGCGCGCCTTTCCGACGCCTGCTTCGCCTTCCCGGATCACCGTCGAAATGGCCTCCGCGATCTGCTCCATATCCGATTCCTTCATGCCCCTGGTGGTGACAGCCGGCGTTCCCAGACGGATGCCGCTGGTCACAAACGGAGACTGGGGATCATTGGGGATCGTGTTCTTGTTGGCCGTGATATGGGCCTCGTCCAAAAGCTTTTCCACCGCCTTGCCGGTCAGGCCGAAATTGGTCAGATCCACCAGCATCAGATGATTGTCCGTGCCGCCGGAGACGATTCGAATCCCGCGCGCCTGCAGACCGGCGCACAGCGCCTGGGCGTTGTTCACGATCTGCTGCTGATATGTCTTGAAATCCTCTCCCAATGCCTCCTGGAAACAAACCGCTTTGCCCGCGATCACATGCATCAGGGGGCCTCCCTGGGTGCCGGGGAAAATCGCCTTGTTGAAGTTGTATTTTTTCGCTGTGGCCTCACTGGAAAGAATCAGTCCGCCCCTGGGCCCGCGCAGCGTCTTGTGGGTCGTGGTGGTCACCACATCCGCATAAGGGATGGGGCTGGGATGCAGCCCGGCCGCCACCAGGCCCGCAATGTGCGCCATATCCACCATCAGACAGGCACCCACCTCGTCCGCCGCCTCGCGGAACTTCGCCCAGTCGATGGTCCTGGCATAAGCGGAGGCCCCTGCAATAATCATTTTCGGCTTACAGGCCAGGGCTGTCCTGCGCATGGCCTCATAATCCAGAAAACCGTTTTCATCCACACCGTAGGGCACCACATGGAAATATTTGCCGGACAGATTCACCGGACTGCCGTGGGTCAGATGGCCGCCGTGGTCCAGATTCATGCCCATGATGGTATCACCCGGAGTGAGCAC
>CANQTI010000208.1 GCA_947626725.1 uncultured Eisenbergiella sp. | reverse complement strand
AACAGGTTCAGCGCCTTGCGGATCCCCAGAAGCCCCGCCTCGGGACGCCTGTCCGGCGGCAGCTGATACCAGGGAGAGGTATTGGGATCTCCGCCGATGGAACCCATGAGCACCGCGTCCGCCGCCTTCGCCGCCGCGATCGTCTCATCGGTCAGCGGCACCCCATATGCGTCGATGGACGCGCCGCCCATCAGCACATCCTTCATATCCAGTTTATGGCCGAATTTTTCGGCCACCTTATTCAGAACCTTTTTCGCTTCGGCCACGATTTCCGGGCCGATCCCATCGCCGGGAATACAGACAATATGCAGTTCCATCACAAACCTCCTCATCCTGCACTGCCCACAGGCAGACTGATAAAGCCTATTTTATCTCAAAATCCTTTTTTTTTCAACCGTGTGCGAAAAAAAGACCATACCCTTTCGATATGGTCTTTATAATTTCCCGGAATAGAAAAAGCCTTCACTATTCTTTGACGGCATAGAAGCGGAAAAATCTCCGGCGAACTTCACCGTCCTGTTTCATGCAGACGCGGTTTCTCTGCTCATTCATATCCGTAAAACACCTGCGCCAGAGGCGAAGTCTTATCCAGGATCAGCGTATTGCCGCCGCCCGTCAGGGAAGCCTTGGCCGCGTCCAGCGCGCGGACGAACTCGTAGAAATCCGCCTTGTCCGCATCGTTATAGGCGCGGGAAAGGATCTGCATATACTGCGCCTCGCCCTCTGCCTTGATCTTCTCCGCTTCGGCTGCCGCCTCCGACTTCATGACCGAAATCTCCTTGGAGGTATCGTTGATGATCTTCTGCGCGGAGGATTTGCCTTCCGCCGTATAGGTGGCCGCGATGTTGTCTCGTTCGGAGATCATCCGCTCATAGACAGACTGCTTGTTGTCGTCGGGCATATCCAGCGCCTTGGTCTCCACGGCGACGACCTGGATCCCGTAGCTGTCCAGAGACCCGCCGATGTTGCCGCTGATGTCCAGCGCCAGCTTCCCGTCCCGGTTCTCGATGATATCCGCCTGATCCATGTTGGAGATCACGGATTTCATGGAAGAAAACACCGTGGCGTTGATGCGGGACTGGGCCTGTGCCACCTGTCCGTTCAGATGCCTGGTGAACTGCACCGGATCAGAGATCTTCCATAATACAAAAGCATCCACGATCATGGTCTTTTTATCCTTGGTGATGACATCCGACTTGGGGATATCATAGAGCTGCAGCTGCTTCGGAACGGATGCCGCATCCTGTATGAACGGAATCTTCAGCGTCACGCCCGGCTCTTCGACCACGCGGACGATCTCTCCGAACTGCTTGATCAGCTTATACTCGTCCGGATAGGTGATGACCAGGGAAGAAAACAGCATGACAACAGCCGCCAGCACGATCACGATACCCAGAATTTTTCCTGCTCCCTTCATTGCGCATCCTCCTCTCCGTCTTCATTTCCGCTGCCCGTTTCTCCTGACGCCCCGTCCGCAGACGCGGTACCCGCACTGCTTCCGGAAGCAGTCGCGCCCGTCAGACCGCCGGAAGACGTTCCGCCCGCGCCGGCGGCCGCACTCTGTCCGCCCACACCGCCGAAATCGTCCAGCGGCAGGAGCTTCTGCGTCCCGCTCTCATCCACGATGTAGATCCGCAGGCTGGGCAGCACCTCCTCCATGGTCTCGTAGAACATCCGCTGTTTGGTGATCAGCGGGTATTTGGTATACTCCTCATACATCTGCTCAAAACGGGAAACCTGGCCTTCCGCCTCATTGATTCTGGCTTCCTTCTGCGCCTCGGCGTCCTTGATGATCTGGTCACACTCGGCCTCCGCCAGCGGGATCTGCTCATTGCGCTGCTTGTTGGCGTTATTGATGGCCGTATCCTTGCCCTGTTTGGCGTTCTCCACGTTTTTAAAGGCGTTCAGGACCTCCGTCGTGGGCGGAAAAGCGTCCTGGATCGTGATCTTTTCCACGGAAAGGCCGATGTCCTCCTGGATCATGCGCTGCGACAGCTTTTCCTGGATCACGGACTGGATCTCTGCCTTGCCGGTGGTGATCACATCGTCCACATTGTAGATGCCCACCGTGTCCCGGATATAGGACTGGGCCAGCATTTTGAGCATCCCCTCCGGATCCTCAGAGGCGTACAGATATTTCACCGGATCGCTGACCTTATATTCCAGATAAAAATCGGTGTTCACGAAGTTGAAATCCTTGGTGATCATCACCGATTCCTCGTCGATGGACTCTCCCGTATCGATATCGTACCCGATGGGCATGCCCATAATGACCTTGGACACCCGGTGCACATGCTGGATAAAAGGCAGCTTAAAATGCAGCCCTGCCTGAGACACGGTCTCCGCCCGACCCAGCGTAGTAACCACGGCGTAGTTGTCCTCATCCAACATATAGTAACAGTTTCCGCTCACGATCAGCAGACAGAGCACGACCGCGGCGATTATGACGATCCGAAGAGGAAATTTCCCCTTCACCCGCCGGCCGTTGGAGCCGAAATGCTCCGGCTGCCCTTGATTCTGCTGCTCCTCCCTGTTTTTCCCGGAAAAATTGCTGAAGGGATTGGTACCTCCATATCGCTGTTCCATATTGTCCTCCTTTGATACCCCTCTGCCCTGATCCGTCTGTACTCGCGCCGCAGAGATCATCGTCACATGCGGCCGTTCGAGGCCCACAGACGGTTTAATCGAGGCCGCGCCGCAATTACAGCAGCGCACGCCTCACAGGGAACGGACGCAGCTCATCCACGGCTGTCGCCCGAATCCGTTTCCTTATAAATAAAGCATCTCCGCATAAGCCATAAGGAAAGGGCCGCTGCCCTTGCCTTCATCCGGCAGATAATACTCAGTCAGTTCATAGTTGTTGGTGTTGTTGGCACTTGCCTTCAAATAAATATCCTCCAGCCCGCGGTCTGTCAGCTTCCGCTCCACCAGAGCGTTGAACGCGCGCACAGCCGCCTCCCGATCGGAAACGTCCAGCCAGCCCTTGCGCACACCCTTTAAGATCGTGTAAATGAACATGGCCGTCCCGCTGGTCTCCAGCCG
>CANQTI010000207.1 GCA_947626725.1 uncultured Eisenbergiella sp. | reverse complement strand
GTCCGCTTCTCGGAAGCCCTCACCGTTCTTCCCTTTTTCACACCGGCCGCCATTCCCGGGCTGTATATCGGCTGTCTGCTGGGAAACATCGTCATCGGTTCCGCGCTGCCCGACATCATTTTCGGGCCCATTCCGACGCTGATCGGCGCCATCGGCACCTGGTATCTGGGCAGAGTATACCGCAAACAGAATGCAGCGGCCCCGCTGCCCTCTTCCGTCCCGACAAAATTGAAAAAGGGCCAGCTCTATCAATGGCTCTCCCCCATTCCTCCCATCCTCGCCAATGCGGCAATCATTCCTCCGGTACTGAAATACGCCTACGGCATCGTGCCGGTTTGGTTTTCTGTCATCACCGTGAGCATCGGAGAGATCATCTCCTGCGGCGTTTTCGGACTGATACTCCTTTTTGCGCTGGAAAAGCGCGGCAAACAGCTCTTCTCATAAAAACAGACTGCCGGTCCAATGATGCATTTTTAGAAGGATGCATCGTGGATCGGCAGCTTTTTATTTCCAATACGTCATAAACCGATTCCCGTTTTCCGCAAACCATTCCCTGGCATCGTTCATGCCCATTTTCGCCACAGTGCCTGCCGTCGGATCCATGAGAACCACATTCTGTTCGTTGAATCCCGTGATCAGCACGGCGCTGCCGTCTTCCAGCACCGCCAGCACCGGGATCTCCCGATCTGGATAGTAGAGCACCATGTCCAGCGCTGCGCCTCGCAGATCCAGGATTTTATACCCCTCCAGGTTGTCCTCCAGAATAGCGGCTACATCCTTGCCGGATTCCAGCATCCCCACACTGCTGCGCATCAGCCCTTCATACCGCAGCATAGCGTCCAGACAGACCGACAGACTGGTCTCTCCCTCCTCCACCGCATTTTCCGTAATCGCCATGATCTGGTTGCTGGTGTGCAGCCGATCCCGCTTAAACACATAGCTTCCGTCCTCCGCAGTGACGGTTCCCATATTTTCATAGGCCAGCTGTGCCGCAGTCCCCGGTGAGGACAGCACATCCAATACCCCCGTACGTCCATAGACATAATACCGCACCGGATGCGCTTCCTGTTCCAGCCCGATATCCCTGCTGCCCTCAAAAAGAACCTCCTTCGGCGTCAGAAGCTGTACGTTTTTGGCGTCCACCTCGCTGCGCAGCGCGATCTGCACCACGGTCTGAAGTTTTTCCGTCACCGCGGTCTCCACCGTGTTCCTGCTCCCCGTCACTTCCTCACTGTAGAGAATCTGATCTGGATTCGCTTCAGCGAAGCCCTCCTCCGTCCTGCACACCCGCTGCAGATTGATCTGATTCCCAACGATCTCACAGTCCGTCACATAAAAGTCCGTTTCCCGGTAAACCTTCAGTATTCTTCCCTCAAAATCGCAGATGACGACCCGTTCCATAGGAAATATCGCATGCCCCAAAAAATCCTCTTGAACGAATTCCTCCGGAGCCAGGCCGTAGATCAGATCCTTTCCCATAAAACCCAAGGGCCGGATCCGATACCCGTTCCCGGCCTTGATCCGGGAGGTTTCGCCGCTGTTTAAATCCATCAGGATCAGCGTCGTCCCATCAGAAAGATAGCCGCCCTCCTGCCAGGCCAGCATGCTGCCGTCCTCCGCCACCCGATAGCTGTTTTCTCCCAGCGCGCGGACCACCGCATCGCTTCTCTTATCCTCCAGACTCACATGGAAAATACTTCCGTCCAGCATCAGATACAGGTCGTTGGTCATATTGACATAGGAAAGATTGTCGATATCCGCCTGCAGGATCTCCGGCGATTTGCTATAAGGGATAAAGGCCATCTCCTCCACCACATTGAGTCCGCTGTTATAGTAACAGGCCTGTACCCCGCAGAAACCCTCATGCCGTCCCCTGCTCATATAGCCGTATACGAGGAAAACGACATTTCCGGCCTCATCCACCTGCAGGATCCGGTATCCGTGCCCGTCATAGAGCGTTCTGGAATCGCTCTCTGCGCCCTCCCGGAAGGCAAACAGCCGGGCCAGGCGGTTGCTGGCGGCATTATAACTGTAAAGAGACCCCGCATTCACGAAGGCAAATACGGTTCCCCCATCGTTCTCCAGGATCTGCACATCCGGATCCACGATCCCAAGACTTAACTTCTCATTGGTAAAACCGGCAGCCGATTCCTCAAGAAACTGTTCCGCTGTCCGTTCATAATCCAGCAGGAACATGTTCTCCCCGGTATACCGCACCCGATAGTACTCCTGTACCCGCGCGGAAACGCTCTTCCCGTTCATCGGATACCGAACAATATAATCCATCACGATGGAAGCCGTCTGCGGGCTGATCTCCCGGACACAGATCTCCGGCTCCGTCACCCGCTCTGCCTGCAGTTCTCCCCAGGCCACCTGTCTGGCGCTGCTGTGAATATTCACTTTTGCCAGCGTGGAATTATCCCCATCCGCGTTTGGTTCCAGCTTCCGAATGAACCCCTCTTCCGCCAGTCTGTCATAATCAAAGGTCGCCTCAGAAAACCGCGTGACAAAATCCAGCTTTTCCTCCAGATGATATTCCGCTTGGGAAACCCGCGCGTAATACCGGACCTGCCTTCCGTCAGCAAGAGTTAGGAGGAAGATCAGATTGTACTCCTTTCCCTCTTCGATCAGATCCTTCAGGCGAAAAGAAAGCTCGATTTCGGAATCGGAAGCCTTAAATTCCTCCACCTCCGTGTTTTCGATCAGACGGCTCCCGTCGATATTCCTCACCTCATAGGCGATTCCAGCGACCTCCTGACCGTAGGTGTGTATGACCGCGTTCACCTGCCGCTGCCCATCGATGGGCGTGATCCCCCAGCGCATGCCCGCGGTCTCCATCGGCGTGCAATAACCGTACATCCGGTTGATTTCCCAGCCGTCTGCCCGGATCGCGACCACCGGCAGACTGGCGCCGCTCATCTGTGCCGTCATATCCGTATTTCCATGGTTCATAAAAAAACCGATCACAACCAGAGAAACAACAAAAACCGCCAGGAAGGTGATGATCTTCACGATTGCCTTTTTCAAATCACTTCTCCTCATTCCCCGTCCAGAAGCCGCTGCAGCGCGGTC
>CANQTI010000206.1 GCA_947626725.1 uncultured Eisenbergiella sp. | reverse complement strand
GTCTTCCCGACGGCCCCCTGTGAGGATCCGGGTCAGCTTCATCAGTTCATGATAATCCAGGCTTGGCTGCCCAAAGTCCAGTTCTAAAAGCGCTGCCGCAGTCAGAACATGAAAACACCGCACCGCCGTTCCCTCGCGCCGCCGGTCAAATCTGCAGCTCCCGAAATAGCCTTTGCAGCCGGCGGCACTGTCCGGCAAGCTTGTCCAGATCGATTCCCGCAGCATCGCCTTCCATACGGCGCTCCGGCTCATAGATCAGCGCTCCCATACCGGCCGATCCGATGGTCGCCAGACGTTCCAATATATTGACACGCCCCGGATCCATGCCGTTCCTCTGCAAAAGCCTGTTCAGCAAAAGATTTCCCCACGCATCCGGCAGGCTATCCGCAAATACACCGAACAGCCCCTGAAAATAATCTTTTTGCGGAAGAAAGACCTGTTTTTTCAAAGGCAGAGAAAACGGACTGATCGGAAATCCGTCCTGCAGCCATCCATCGTCATAGGCGAATGCAACCTTCTTATCTGCGGTCAATGCCATGGTTCCCACAAGCCGATCCCCAAAACGTACCCTCAGTCTGTTATCTTCCTTCACGGACAACCTCCTCGATGCTCTGATACGGGACCTGTGTAAACAGCCCCCGTATCTCATCCGCGCAGCCCAAAGACGACGCGATTCTGGTCAGGGAAAGAAGCGATATTTTCCCGGTGGACTCAAACCGTTTGACAGAGCCAAAGCTGACACCGCTCAGGCGGCTCAATTCCTCCTGAGAAATGGCCCGGCGCCGTCTGATGGCCTTCACACGCTTCGCCATCTTCAGATCGATTTCCTCCGCGGTCTCCCACACATATTCACGGGGCATAACAGTACCCTCCTCCTTCCGGCCTGCAAAATTTGCCGCCAGCAGAATCCTAAAATACTATAATAGATAATATATGATCTGTTATATGGATTTTCTCCTAAAAAGGATCGTATATTATCTATTACAAATCCGGCATCCTGACTTGTCCACCGCTTTTGCATTCAGACGCAATCCATATTTTACGGCTGCCCGCACAAAATATACAGCGGATTTTCCGTATCATTCAGCATATAAAAATATGGAAAGGACCTCCTGAACTGTCACATCCTGACAACTTTTGGGGCCGATTCGGATTTTTTTCTAATTGTTGTTTGTACCGCCCTATGCTACAATAAAAACAGGGCAAAACGGCTGACATGGCCGTCCGCCCTGTCGGCGAACGCACCTGTTCCGCCGAGGGCGGCCGCGCATTCAGGCACGGCCCGGCCAGAATAATTTTGATTCAATCAGTCTAAAACGGAGGATGGCATGAGCGGATTTTTCGGAGTGGCGGCAAAAGAAGACTGTATTTTCGATCTTTTCTTTGGGACAGACTATCATTCCCATCTGGGCACCCGCCGCGCGGGCATGGCGGTTTATGACAATAAGGAAGGGTTCAACCGGGGCATTCACAATATTGAGAACGCCCCGTTCCGTACCAAATTCGACAAAGAAGTAGAACGCATGCACGGCCACCTGGGGATCGGCTGTATCTCGGACTATGAACCCCAGCCGCTGATCATCCGTTCTCACCACGGCACCTTTTCCATCATGACCGTGGGAAAGATCAACAACACCGACGAGATCGTCAATAAGCTGCTCGACACTTCTCCCACCCATTTTCTGGAAATGAGCGGCGGCGACATCAACGCCACGGAGCTGGTGGCGACCATTATCAACCAACGGGATAATCTCATCGACGGAATCCGGTACGCGCAGGAGCTCATCGACGGCTCCATGTCCATCGCCGTCATGACTCCGAAGGGCATTTACGCGGCGCGGGACAGGATGGGCCGCACCCCTATTTCCCTGGGGCAAAAGGAAGGCGCCTTCTGCATGGCCTTTGAGAGCTTTTCCTATCTGAACCTGGGCTACACCCCTCTGCGGGAGCTGGGGCCCGGCGAGATCGTCATCCTGACGCCCGAAGGGGTCCAGACGCTGGTCCGGCCGGGCAGCGAGATGAAGATCTGCACCTTCCTCTGGGTCTATTACGGATATCCGTCCTCTTCCTACGAGGACATCAGCGTGGAAAAAATGCGTTACAACTGCGGCGCCGCCCTGGCCAGACGGGATGCCGGCAGCGTAAAGCCCGACATCGTGGCAGGCGTACCGGATTCCGGCACGGCCCACGCCATCGGCTACGCCAATGAATCCGGGATTCCCTACTCCCGTCCCTTCATCAAATATACGCCCACCTGGCCGCGCTCCTTCATGCCTACCATGCAGAGCCGCCGCAACCTGATCGCCCGGATGAAGCTGATCCCGGTCCATGACCTGATCAAGGGCCAGAGCCTTTTGCTCATCGACGACTCCATCGTCCGCGGCACCCAGCTCCGGGAAACCACGGAATTCCTCTATAAGAGCGGCGCCAGAGAGGTCCATGTCCGTCCCGCCTGCCCGCCGCTTCTCTTCGGCTGCAGATACCTGAACTTCTCCCGCTCCACCTCCGAGATGGAACTGATCACCAGAAGGATCATTCAGGAAATGGAGGGCGACGACAAATATCCGAACCTGGACGTTTATGCCGATCCGGATTCTCCCCAGTACCACGAAATGGTCGATCGCATCTGCAGGCAGCTCAATTTCACCAGCCTGCGCTATCACCGCCTGGACGATCTGATCGAATCCGTGGGTATCGGCCGCGACAGGCTGTGCACCTACTGCTGGGACGGGCGTGTCTGACCGAGGACATGAAAAGGCCGCGTCATATCCGAAGTTCCTTTTCGGATATGACGCGGCCTTTTTCCATGCGCCGGTTCAGACGCATTTATCTCTCATAATTTGTTCGTCATCAGCCGGATCATCCCCTGGTTCAGCCCTTCCACCGTCAGCTTGTACATGGGCAGGATCTCCTTGATGGCCGTCTCCGCCTCCCGCCAGGGCGCGTGTCCCGGGGCCATTTTGGGATTGAGCCAGATGATCTTCTTATAATGGCGCTTCATGAGCTGCAGCCATTCCCAGCCGGACAGCCCGCCGTTGGGCCCCCGGTAGTTGCCGGAATCGGAATAAAGCTCCTCGGGCGCCATCGCGGCATCCCCAACAATGAT
>CANQTI010000205.1 GCA_947626725.1 uncultured Eisenbergiella sp. | reverse complement strand
ACCGTGGTCTCATAGCCCTTTTTCTTCGCATCCTCCAGCATCTCGATGGCGGCCGGGATCGTATTGATATAGGTAGCAACCCGTACCATGTCCACCACGCTGTCTTTGCGATTGGGAATGTCCTTCTTATAATCCGTCCGCCCCACGTCGGCCATGACGGAAATCTTCATATCAGTCTTGTTGTCGCCCACGACACTGCGGATATCCTTCTCATCGCAGAACTTCCATTTGCCGAACTTCTCCGGATCGAAAATCTCCTTGGACGCCTTGTAGCCGAACTCCATATAATCCACTCCGGCCTTGAGATTCGCCAGATACAGATCCTTGACAAACTCGTCCGTGAACTCAAAATTGTTCACCAGTCCCCCGTCCCGCATGGTGCAGTCCACCACCTTGATGTCCGGGCGAAAGGAAACCAGAGAGCCCTGCCTGCTGCGTGTCATTTTTTCATTCCTCCTCATGCTGTCCGCCCCCTGCTGCCGGAGGCGCTCTTTTCTGTCGGGTTTTTATCCCGGTTCTTCTTTTCGCGCTTTAAACCGCTAAAGTCACTTTTGACAGCATAATACATTTGGACAGATTTGTCAAGTACCGGATGCGGTTTGTTTATAATTCCGAAAAAAGACCAAAATTCGACCTCATGTTAAAATGCGCAAAAAAGGCAGTCACCGATTGCTTTTCTCCTTATAACTCTCTGGATGGGATTTGATACTGTTTTTTCATTTTCATGTAAGACAAATCCACCCAGGACGCTCCCGGGTGGAATTTAATACTGCAAACTGAAATTTACTTTTTCAACTGATTTCTCAGGGAAAATCCAAAGCAGGCCTTCAGGACGGGACCAGACTCTCCGTTTTATCCCGCACATCCGTGCCGCGGTTTTCTCTCTGTCATATGGATATCCATTCTGACGATACCCAGCCTCACTGTTTCAGCCGGAAAACACCTGTGATCTCTCTGCCGAAACCCAGATCCGCCAGACACCGGTAGATCGTGATCGTCTTCTCCAGGGAAAGATCGTGCATCAGGTTCGCCAGACGCACCGTGGCTTTATAGCATTCCTTGCCCACCTCCGGCTTTTCATAGTAATTGGTGAGCGGATTGAAAAGGTTCAGATCGATAAAATAATCCGCAAAGAAATCCATGCATTCATATCCCTGAGCATCCAGCAGATTGATCATCCCTTCTTTATTAAAATAATTGGTATGATCCGGCGCGTCCAGCCAATATTCCTGCTTCAGTTCCCCGCTTTTCAGAAGACGCTGCTGCAGATGAGAATAATTATGAGAGGTCTTGATCACCAGAATGCTCTGTCCGGTCATCAGCTTCCGGACCCTCTGCAACGTACCTTCAGCATCCAGACACATATCGAGCACTCTGCTCATATTGATCACGTCAAAGGTTTCTCCCTGAGCGGCGAGCTTAGGAAGGATATCGTCCATGTTTCCTTGTTCAAACACATCCTCCATATCAGGATTCTGCTGCCGCAGCGCGTAGCTTCCCAGATCGAAGCCCTTCACCTTTACGCCCTTCTGCCGAAAATATTTCATCAGAAAGCCCTCTCCGCAGCCGATGTCCAGAAGGCTGTAATGTCCATCCTTCCATGCACCGGTCCTCTTCAGACATTCCAAGATCACATATTCCTTTTCCTCAAACTTCCGGGTAAGATAGTCCAGCTCATCCTGTGAATACTCCTTGGAATAGGTGAAGCCGTTGTAATCCTGAAAATATGTATTCCCGAATATATCCTCGCGCTCCTTCGTGCTGTTCATATTTCTGAGCTGGTAATAACCGTACTGATTCAGTTCCACAGCCTCAAAAATGTCCTCCATCACCCACTTTGATTCTCTTTCCATTGCCTTCCTCCGTATTTTTGGTTTGTACACCGTATTCATGAAATAGTATATTCCCCTCGCTTCCTATAGTCAAGCTTTCGCTTCTTATAGTCTATTATTCCTCTTATAGTCTATTATTCCTCTGTAGGTTTTCTTCCGCCCCTTTTTCCATTTCCCGGAAAGGCCAAAGCCGGGGCAAAACAGAGGCTCAGCGGAGGATCTTTATCACCTCGCCCAGATACATGGTGTGCGGCGCTTCCGTTTCATAAAAGGCTTTGACCACATCGGCAGGCATGGCCGCAGGATCCAGATCCTGCCGGTAGATCTTTCTGCAAAGCAGCGTCGCCCTGGCCTCCTCAAAAGTGACGGCGTGTTCCAGCGCCTTCGGCGTAAGCCCCGCCTTCGCCACCTTGTCGCCATCCCGGCCGGAAAGGGTCCCCAGAATGCCCAGCGCCTTCCGGTACTGTTCCGGGTAGAAGCTGACGGTAAAATATTCGCTGTCGTCCAGGAACTCGTGGGTATACCGGATCGGCTTGACATAGACCGTCGCCACCGGCTTGCCCCAAAGCGTGCCCAGCCCGCCCCAGCTGATCGTCATCGTGTTGAAATGCTGCGCATCCCCCGCTGTGAGCAGCGCCCATTCCCTGTCAAAGATCTGAAAAGAATCCGCATTGAACTCCATCTCTCATTCCTCCAGCTTTTTTCGCTTTCTCCGATGTCATACCGCTTTCTGTGATCTATCAACGGTTATTACACAGCCGTGATGCCGCCGGGCACCCGCGCTCCGTCCCCGAGCCGGTACAGCACATGCTCGATGCGGGGAAGCTCGATCCCCAGCGCCTCACGCAGGACATCCTCCACATTCTCCACCGGCACGATCGCGAGCTGTGCCTTGATCTCTTCGGGCACGTCCCGCAGATCCTCTAGATTTTCCCTGGGGATCAGCACCTTTCGGATCCCGGCCCGCTGCGCGCCGTACAGCTTTTCCTTCAGGCCGCCGATGGGCGTGACCTCTCCCCGCAGGGTGATCTCCCCGGTCATCGCCAGCCGCGCATCCACCCTTTTGCCCGTCACCAGGGAAGCCAGTGCGGTGAAAAGCGCGATGCCCGCGGAGGGCCCGTCCTTGGGAACCGCCCCGGAGGGCACATGGATATGCAGATCCCGTTCCCGGAAATTGACCGTGTTGAACGGCAGGCGGGATTTTAGAAGGCTCACGGAGATCCGGGCGGATTCCTTCATCACGTCGCCCAGTTGTCCGGTCAGGATGATCTCTCCGCTGCCCGGCATATCCGTGGT
>CANQTI010000204.1 GCA_947626725.1 uncultured Eisenbergiella sp. | reverse complement strand
GGCGTCTCCTGCCCGGTTTCAAACAGCAGCCACTGGCCCTGGGCTTTCAGATGCTGCGCCACCGTGCGCACCGCCACACAAAAACTCGCAAAATTCGGATCATTCGGGTTTTCCGGAATGAAGCCCATGTGCGTCACCACGTCAGTGATCCCCAGCCAATGGGCAAAATCCGCCCCCGCACATAACTGTTCCACCCGCATCTGCCGATATTCCGGCGGCACCAGCCCCAGCGTGAGCTGTCCGTCATAAAAATCCCATACCTTGGGTCCCGTCCAGCCGCACCAGAACGCAGAGGGCTCGACCTCGTACTGTTCTAACAGGTCCTTTAGCTGCGCCGCATTTTCCTTTGTCCACAGCTCCGGCTTCCAGGCCAGAAGCTGACAGGTCCTGAATCCATTTTCCCGCAGCGTGATCAGTTTCCCTTCCATTTCCTCCATGGAATTCAGATACACGCAGGTGCCGATCTCAGGCATTTTCCCCATAATGATCCTCCTTTCAAAAAGCCTGCCGTTCCAGGCTCTTCCCCATATGTAACAGCTATATCATATCCGAAGCCAGAGATATTTTCAAGCACAACGACGCATTTCTCCCAAAAAATCAGACTGGGACGTCCTTCTTTCCAGAATTGGGGACGTTCTTTTTCCAGGAATCACAGTGCCGTCCATAATGATTCACAGTTCCGTATCCTGCGCCGAAAAAGCCATCCCAGGGATGTGATACCTGCTGAGGGCATCAAAAAATCCGTCTGCGGGTTTTCGAAAGCCATATCGGGAAATACGGGCTGTCTGAACAGAACAAATTTCCCGTATCCTTTGATGGTTCTGACTCTCAAAAAACCACAGACGGATATGCACCCCACCATGGGCATCGTGCATCCCTGGGCCAGTTCCCCCGGTGCAGCATACTGCCAGGCCGCAGCATCTGCTCCTTCAGGAACCGTTTAAAAACCTGTTTTTATTTAAAAAAACCTCGTTTCCGTTTTTCCTTCGGAGAATCTCCATTCCGCAGCCGATCAGAAGCATGAAGGCTGTCACCGGTCTCCTCGTCGAACTTTCTCAGCAACTCCTTTGCTTCAGCTGAAAGCCGCTCCGGTGTCTGTACCACCAGCGTAACATAATGATCGCCCCGTATGTCAGGATTGCGCAGGGTAGGCACACCTTTCCCCTTCAGACGCACTCTGGTATCGGTCTGGGTACCGGCCTTCACATCATAGACCACCTTGCCGTCCACCGTATCGATCACCACTTCGCCGCCTAATGCCGCCACTGCGAAGGACACCGGTACCGTGGAATAAATATTCACATCCTGACGCTGGAAGATCGGGTGCTGTCCCACCAGCACCTCCACCAGCACATCGCCCCTGGGGCCACCGTTGACTCCCGGCTCCCCTTGTCCCGCCAGCCGCTTGCACTGTCCGTTGTCAATGCCGGCAGGGATGGAAACTTCATATTTTTTTCGCATCGGCACATAACCCGTCCCCCGGCAATCCGGGCATTTCTCACGGATCACCTTGCCGGTGCCGCCGCAGTCCGGACAGGTCTGCACATTGCGCACTGTACCGAAGAAGGACTGCTGGGTAAATACCACCTGCCCCTTACCGCCGCACTTGGAACAGGTCTCCGGGGTGGTCCCGGGCTTTGCACCACTGCCGTGACAGGTCTTGCATTCCTCCTTGACTGTCAGCTCGATCTCTTTCGTAGTACCAAAAACTGCCTCTTCAAAGGTGATCCGGACACTGGTGCGCAGATTGGCTCCCTTAGCCGGGCCGCTCCTGCCGCCACCGCCGCTCCTTCTGCTGCCGCCGAAAAGATCACCAAAAATGTCACCGAAAATATCGCCAAAATCCGCGCCGCTGAAATCGAAGCCGCCGAAACCGCCGCCTCCAGCACCGCCCTCAAACGCTGCATGGCCGAACTGATCATACTGACGCCGCTTTTCGGGATCGCTCAGGACCGCGTAAGCCTCGGAAGCCTCTTTGAACTTTTTCTCCGCTTCCTTGTCCCCGGGATTCATGTCAGGATGATATTTCTTCGCCAGAACTCTGTACGCTTTCTTCAAAGCGGCGTCATCCGCGTTCTTATCCACGCCGAGGACTTCATAATAATCTCTTTTCTGTTCCGCCATTCCCATACTCCTTTAAATGCGTGCCGCAGAATACACCGCGCGCAAACGGGGGTCCAATCCAATGGCCCCCGTATGCTTCGCTGCCGCCGTCCTATTCCTGTCCGACCTGCATTTCAGCTCATGACAGTTGAACGCTCACAGCATAATTCTTATTGCTCATAATGATGGGATGCCCGTGGAACGTGCCTCCCGCCGCGAATCAGACCTCGCGGAAATCCCCGTCGATGATGTCATCGTCCGGATTGCCGCTGCTGCCCGTACCGCCTGCCTGAGAACCCATATCGGGGCCGGGACCCGCCTGACCTGCGCCCTGCGTCTGCTCATAAACCTTAGCAAACAGCGCCTGCGCAGACTGCATCAGCTTCTCCTGCGCCGCCTTGATATCAGCCACCTGGCTGTCAGAAAGCTCCTGATCCTTAGTGGAATCCAGCAAGGACTTCAGCGCATTCAGGTCAGACTCCACACCCGCCTTTGCGCTGGGATCAATCTTATCACCTACGTCCTTCAAAGCCTTTTCGGTCTGGAACACGAAGGAATCCGCGCTGTTTCTCGTATCAATCGCTTCTTTCTTCTTTCTGTCCTGCGCCTCGAACTCAGCGGCCTCACGCACCGCCTTGTCGATCTCCGCATCGGACATGTTGGAACCGGCCGTGATGGTGATATGCTGCTCCTTGCCCGTGCCCAGATCCTTGGCGGATACGTTCACGATACCGTTGGCGTCGATATCGAAGGTCACCTCGATCTGCGGCACACCGCGCATTGCAGGCGGAATGCCGTCCAGCCTGAACTGGCCGAGGGACTTGTTGTCCTTCGCGAACTGTCTTTCGCCCTGCAGCACGTTGATGTCAACCGCCGTCTGATTGTCCGCAGCCGTGGAGAACACCTGACTCTTCTTGGTCGGGATGGTGGTGTTGCGCTCGATCAGCCGGGTCGCGATGCCGCCCATGGTCTCAATGGACAGGGACAGAGGCGTCACATCCAGAAGCAGGATGTCTCCGGCACCGGCGTCGCCCGCCAGCTTGCCGCCCTGTACGGAAGCGCCCAGCGCCACGCA
>CANQTI010000203.1 GCA_947626725.1 uncultured Eisenbergiella sp. | reverse complement strand
ATTTTTTCCACCTCTATGCCGGTAAATTCCTCGACTTTGTATTTCACATTGCTGATCAGATTGTCCGCCACCGCCAGAATGCTCACCCCATACGCGACGATGACATGAAAATTCAGCGTCAGTTTATTATTATTCAGAAAGACCGCAATCCCTTTGTTGCTGCTGTCACGCTTTAACAATTTGACCAGGCCGCCCTTGACCGTAACGCCCATCCCGACGATGCCGAAGCATTCCATCGCAACATTTCCCGCATACTGGCTGATCACTTCTTTATCAATTGTAATGCTTCCCATATGTGTCGTCATAGAAGAACCCTTCATGTGGCTACCTCCTTCTCTTTCCAAAATCTACGCCTATTATAACCGCTTTCCCCAGAAAAGGGAATAAGTATTTTAACTTTTTCAAAAAAAGAAGATATTTTGCTTGCAAAATGGGGGGATTTCTGTTATCATATCACTGTTGTCAGTCACGCGACGAATATGATCTGAGGAGGTGTGAGCATGGCGAAGTGTGATATTTGTGGCAAGGGCGCTCATTTCGGGAATAACGTTAGCCATTCCAATAGAAAATCCAGCCGTATCTGGAATTCCAACGTCAAAAGCGTGAAATGCAAGGTAAACGGCGGTTCCAAGAGGATGCACGTATGTACCGCATGTCTGAGGTCCGGCAGGGTCGAACGTGCATGATCGCATAAAATGGACAGGCAAAAGGCTATCCGTTCGGATAGCCTTTTTTATGCGCGCACTCTGGGAAATCGTTTCTATTCCTCTCCGCGCCTGCTTCTTTCTCTCCGTACCTTCCGCTCTGCCAGCCGCTTCTCTCATTTATCATCCATCATCAGAATACAATAGCTTGCCGCCAGCAGCACCAGGGCCACCAGCGCTCCCATAATCCGATAGCGAAAAAAAAGCATGAATAACATCCCCGCTGCGATCCAGAAAACGGCAAATGCGATGATCCGGCACATATGGTCTGCTCCCCATGCTCTTTTACTCTATTATATGCGATCTGCCTGAAAAAAGTCCGCTTTCGGAAAAAGGATTTTCCGCACGTTTTTACACCGCAGTTCTTTCTTCAGTATGTCCGCAGCAGGCGGCTTTTCCTGCGCAGAAGCCTTAAGCCTCTTTATCCTGTGCGCCGTCCCCGCTTCCCTCCGGGAACGCGGCATCCACCGCTTCCTCATCGCTCATCATTTCTTCCTTCTTCTTCGGCGCGGTGAACTTGTCCACCAGATCCGGAATCATATCCAGGATTTTGGAAACACCGTCCTGATTCTTAATATTCACAAGCTTTGTCTGCCCGTTTTTGATCAGAAGCACCGCGCTGGGAGACATCTTCCCGCTCATGCCGCCTCCGCCGCTGTTTTTGCTCCTATCCTTCCCCGTTCCGCACATCGCGCCGGCGCCGATTCCCACGGATACGTCCACCAGCGGGATGATAATGGTATCGTCGATCTTCGTCGCTTCTCCAACGACGGTTTTGGTGGAAAAAACGGTTTCCGCCCCCTTCATGAGCGACTCCATCACAGAAGCGATATTATTGTCCTTATGATTTTCTGCCATCCTTCTTTTCCTCCTTTTTGCGCAGACGACCGATGAGCAGTCTGACCTCCTTCTTCAGTATGACCGCAAGACCGCAGATCAATAATGAAAAGACCGTGATCCGCCCCTTTATGAAAAAACTGCCTTCCACACGCTTTTTCTCAAAATCGGGAAGGATCAGCACTTTGTCATGCAAAAACGGATACAGCATTCCCTGCCAGGCGGCGATCTGTCCGTCCGCAGCCGGGCTGCCGGTTCCGACCACAAAATCCACTCTCAGTTCGCGCGGCATCACATGACGCAGAATCCGAAACACCTGTCGAAAGACTGTTCCCACTGCGATCCGGGTATCCTCTCTCTCCAGCAGTTCGAAATACCAGGAGATCCGATCGGAAAGACCACCCAGTTTTTCCTCCGCATTTCGAAGCGAATCCTCCAGCCGCCGAAAGAGCCGCACGAATCTCTCGGACAGGCCGTTTGCATCCCCGGCGTCCGTTTCCTGACCGTTTCCGCCCTCCGCCTGACTGTCCGCAGCCGCTTCCGCGCCGTCCGGCAGAACTTCCCCGGCGTCCGCGGCATCAGAGGAATCGCGCTCCGCATCCGCGGGCACACTCGCTTCGGCACTGTTCTCCGTCCCCGCGGATTCGTCCGCGTCCGCGCCGCTCTCCGCCCCGGCAGATTCGCCCGCGTCTGCGCCGCTCTCCGCCCCGGCAGACACATCCGCGTCCGCGCCAAATCTCGCAGCCGTTTCCGGATCGCCGGTCTCTTCAGGCACGTCCGTCTCGGAACGCGCGCCGCGCTTTTTCTCTTTTTTCTGTCCTGGCCCATGCAAAATGCAAAAACCTGCCGCGCGCACGCTCCACGAGAGCGCC
Organism: uncultured Eisenbergiella sp.; assembly: GCA_947626725.1. Taxonomy (GTDB): domain Bacteria; phylum Bacillota; class Clostridia; order Lachnospirales; family Lachnospiraceae; genus Gallintestinimicrobium. The sequence goes on along the minus strand of CANQTI010000203.1, from coordinate 768 downwards.
TCCGCATAGGAAACCTGTACGGCTAGGAACCGAAACAGCCAGGTCACATGCGCCCCGGCCGAAAGCTTTCCCCTGTATTCCCCCTGCGCACCGTAGTGAAAGGGAACGAACAATACGAGCAAAAGACATGCGAGCAAGACGCCCAGAACGGCCAGGAGCAGGATCCCTATCGCTTTCAGAATCGTCCAAACAACCGTCATCCGGCGCCCCCTTTCGCGCCATTCTTCTGCAGATACCCTTTGATATCCCCTTCCATCCCATCGAGAAGCGTTTCGCCCAGCATCTTTCCTACAAGCTGAAACGCCTCGCCCTTACTGCCGGCGATGCCAACGATATACAGATTTTTCCGATCAAAATATTTCTGCTTCAGAAGGCCGCAGTGAAAGATATCCAACTGATCGCTGTTATGGGCCAGGGCGATCAGATAGACAGAAAACTGCCCCACGCCCCTCCGAAGCCTGCGTTTGACGGTATTCACTTTGTGGATGGATTCCCCCACATACAGCTTCTGATAAAATTCCATAGACAGCCAACCCCGGCAGTCCCCGGTCAGGCGATAAAACGCGCCTACCGCCCAGCGTCATACCTTCGACTGCCCCATAAATTATTCTTTTTCAATTCCAGATACTCGCGGTATGCCCGCTCCAAAATCTGTTTTTCGTTCGCAAATTTCAAAAGATGATAGGCTTCATGATATTTGTAAAAACCGGAATCGACAAAAAATTCCTCTCTCTGCGGTTTGCTGTAATAACTGTCCGCCATCATCAG
>CANQTI010000202.1 GCA_947626725.1 uncultured Eisenbergiella sp. | reverse complement strand
CGGCTGTTCGCTAAACTTTACCGGAGCAGGACTTTCACCTGCCTATATTTCAAGCGCCGAACTGGCGCACCCTCCTCATTTCTTTTATTATACAACTCTGTTAAAAATCTGTCAATGCGTGCCTCAACCTCATGAAGGGCCGTTTCCCGCCTTGACAGTGCGGACATTCCCGGATAAACTATAACGGAACGGTTTTCGGTACTACCGATTTTATTGTCAGCAGCGGGGGATCTCATATGATACTTTCCTGTCAGAATATCGAAAAGGCATTCCTGGAGCAGCAGGTTTTGAAGAACTGCTCCTTTCATCTGGAAGACCATGAAAAAGCGGCTATCGTAGGCATCAACGGCGCGGGCAAAACCACACTTCTGCGCATTCTCGTGGGAGAACTGGAGCCGGACGACGGCGTCGTCGCCCTCTCCCGGAATAAAACCCTCGGCTACCTTCCGCAGGACGCGGCGGTCAACACCGATCGTTCCATTTATGAGGAGCTTCTGTCCGTCAAGCAGCATCTGGTGGACATGGAGCGGCTGATTCGGGAAACGGAACTGGCCATGAAACAGGCACAGGGGGAAGCGCTGGAACTTTTGATGCGCAAATATGCTGACTTAAACCACGCCTTTGAGCAGGAAAACGGATACGCTTTTCAGAGCGAGCTGACCGGCGTGCTCAAAGGGCTGGGCTTTTTGGCCGAGGATTTTTCCAGACAGGTATCCACGCTTTCCGGCGGCCAGAAAACCCGGGTAGCGCTGGGCAAGCTTTTGCTGAAGGCCCCGGACCTGATCATTCTGGACGAGCCTACCAACCATCTGGATATGTCCTCCATCGCCTGGCTGGAAACCTGGCTGATGAACTACCGGGGCGCGGTCCTGATTGTGTCCCATGACCGTTATTTTCTGGACCGTGTGGCGGAAAAGATCATCGAAATCGACAACGCCCGCGTGACCGTCTTTTCCGGCAATTACACCGCCTACGCGGCCAAAAAGGAGCAGCTGCGCAGGGCGGCCTGGAATGCTTATGTCAACCAGCAGGCGGAGATCCGTCATCAGGAAGAAGTCATCGCAAAGCTGCGCTCCTTCAACCGTGAGAAATCTATCCGGCGGGCGGAGAGTCGGGAGAAAATGCTCTCAAAGCTCGATGTTATCGACAAACCTGTCCAGATCGACGCGGATATGAAGATCACCCTGACGCCCCGCATCACCAGCGGCAGCGATGTGCTCACCGTAGAACATCTGGCCAAGGCCTTCGGCACGAACCTCCTGTTCGATGACCTCTCCTTTTCTATCAAACGGGGGGAGCACGTGGCCATCATCGGGGACAACGGAACAGGCAAGACCACGATCCTGAAAATCATCAACGGACTGGAGACGGAAGATCACGGCAGGATTGTCACCGGAAGCAAGGTACAGATCGGCTATTACGACCAGGAGCATCATGTGCTGCACCCGGACAAGACGCTGTTCGAAGAAATTTCCGACACCTACCCCAGCCTGAACAACACTGAAATCCGCAACACACTGGCCGCTTTTCTGTTCACCGGGGAGGACGTATTCAAACGGATCCGGGATCTTTCCGGCGGAGAACGGGGCCGGGTCTCTCTGGCGAAGCTGATGCTGTCCGAGTCCAATTTCCTGATTCTGGATGAGCCCACCAACCATCTGGACATCACCTCCAAGGAGATCCTGGAGGATGCACTGAATGGCTATATCGGGACCGTCCTCTATGTATCCCACGACCGGTATTTCATCAATCGCACCGCGCACCGGATTCTGGAACTGTCCGGACATACGCTGACCCAGTATTTGGGCAATTACGATTATTATCTGGAAAAAAAGACGAGCCGGACTGACACGCAGAATGAACAAGCCGACGCATACGGCCGAATCGGAACATACGGAAACAGAGGGAACGCGGCTTTTCAGACGGCGGGAAAAATTTCCGCTTCCAAGCTTTCCTGGCAGGAAAAGAAGGAACAGGACGCCGCCCGCCGCAGAAAGGAAAATGCCCTGAAAAAGTGCGAAGACCGCATCGCTCTGCTGGAGGCCAGAGATCGGGAGATCGACGGACAGATGAGCGATCCGAAAACAGCCTGCGACGTTGCCGCTCTGCAGTCTTTGAGCAGGGAGAAGGCGGACATTGCGGCAGAATTGGAAATGCTGCTGGAAGAATGGGAATCTTTGAGCGAATAAATGGGGGACTTTTCAGTCCCCCTCTTTTTTATCGTGCTTTTCAATAAAAAGCTTTCTGGTGATGAAGTTGTAAACCATCACAATGCCTGTGGCAAAAGGCTTGACGATGATATAGGAACGGCTCCAAAACGGATCCAGCACCGTCGTTCCGATCTTCATGATGATGTTGTTGAGGATCAGGCCGCCTACCGCCAGCAGGAAAAACACCGCGAACTGAACCCCTTTGTTCGCCTTTTTGTCCGCGTCAAATACGAACGCGATGCTCAGAATATAGTTCACCACCGCCGAAATAGTAAAGGCCATCGTGTTGGCCGCGAGCACCGGCCATCCCAGGAGCTCCCGGAAAAGGATCAGCGAAATATACTCGATGAAAAAGCACAGAAATCCGACGGCACCAAACTTCATAATCTGCTGTCCGAGTTTGCTTTTCAGAAATTTATCGATCAAAGCTTTTCTCCTCTTTGTCTGCGGAATCGAACGAAAAGCCAAAGCAGTGAAAAGACACCCCGGCGGCCGATTCCGACCTGAACGGCTTTCGCAAGTGAACGCAAAAGCCGCTCACATTGCATCCATTGTGTCCCTGACCGCCCGGATGAAGTCCTGGCTGTTCAGGACCGTCACATCCTTCAGGGAGGTGATCAGCGCCAGGTCCTTCGTCATCCTGCCGCTCTCGATCGTCGCGATGACGGCCTTTTCCAGCCGGTCCGCAAAATCCTGCAGCGCAGGGATGCCGTCCAGCTCGCCCCGCTTGCGCAGCGCGCCCGTCCAGGCGAAGATCGTCGCTACGGAATTGGTGGAGGTCTCCTCCCCCTTCAGGTGCTTATAATAATGGCGCTGTACTGTGCCGTGAGCCGCCTCGTACTCATATACGCCGGAGGGCGAAACCAGCACGGAGGTCATCATGGCCAGAGAGCCGAAGGCCGAGCTGACCATATCGCTCATCACGTCACCGTCATAGTTCTTGCAGGCCCAGATGAAGCCGCCCTTCGCCTTCATCACCCG
>CANQTI010000201.1 GCA_947626725.1 uncultured Eisenbergiella sp. | reverse complement strand
CCGCGTCCGTGAACTGCTCCCAGCCCCTTCCCTGATGGGAATTGGCCTGATGGGCTCTAACCGTCAGCACCGTATTCAGAAGCAGCACGCCCTGTCTGGCCCATTTCTCCAGGTACCCATTGTCCGGAATATAGCACCCCAAATCATCATGCAGTTCCTGATAAATGTTCACCAGCGACGGCGGAATTTCCTGTCCCGGCTGCACCGAAAAACACAGTCCATGGGCCTGATGCTCGTTGTGATAAGGGTCCTGTCCCAGAATCACCACCTTCACATCCTTCAGCGGCGTAAAATGAAATGCATTGAAAATATCGTCTGCCGGCGGATAAATCACCCGAGTGGCATATTCCTCTTTCACGAACTGAAACAGCTGCGCGTAATAAGGCTTCCGAAATTCCCCCTTCAGAGCGGGAAGCCAATCATTGCTGATCATTGCCATGATCTTTTCTCCTCTTTCGTGATTCCGTACGCGAGTCAATGTCCCGCTTCCACAGCGAATGCCAATGCGGAAAAGGGCCAGTCTAACAGCGTTCCCCGCGGCAAATCAGAGACGCACCGGCACGCCTCTGCCTCGCAGATATCTCTTTACTTCTTTGATCTCCAGCTCTTTATAATGGAACAGGGAAGCCGCCAGAGCCGCATCCGCCATTCCGTCCGTCAGCGCATCGTAAAAATGCTCGACCCTGCCGGCACCTCCGGAAGCGATCACCGGAATGGAAACCGCCTCGGCCACCGCCCTGGTCAGCGCCAAATCGTATCCAGTCTTCGTACCGTCGCAGTCCATGCTGGTCAGCAGGATTTCCCCAGCCCCCAGCCGCTGTGCTCTGACGGCCCATTCTACCGCATCGATTCCCACATCAATCCGGCCGCCGTTTTTATAAACATTCCAGCCGCTGCCGTCCGCCCGCCGTTTGGCGTCGATGGCCACCACAACGCACTGGCTGCCGAACTTGTCCGCCGCATCTCCGATGAGCCGCGGCGTATTAATGGCAGCGGAATTGACAGAGATTTTATCCGCGCCCTCCCGCAAAAGCGCCCGGAAATCCTCCACCGTCCGGATTCCCCCGCCCACCGTAAAGGGGATGAACACCTTTTCGGCCACCTGACGCACCATATCGACCACAGTGTTTCTCGCATCGGAGGACGCCGTGATATCTAAGAAAACCAGTTCGTCCGCTCCAGCTCTGTCGTAAGCGCCGGCGATTTCAACCGGATCTCCCGCATCCCGCAGGTTCACAAAATTGACCCCTTTCACCACCCGTCCGGCGTGTACATCCAGACAGGGAATGATTCTCTTGGTATGCATTCAAACGCCCTCCCTGACCAGATCCACAAAATTCTGTAAAATACGCAATCCGGCTCCCGAACTTTTCTCCGGATGAAACTGACAGGCGAACAGGTTGCCCTTTTCTACAGAAGCGTCAATGGTCACGCCATATTCCGTGCGGGCTGTCACAATATCCTCTTCCGCTTTCAAATAATAGGAATGTACAAAATATACATACGTCTCCTCGGATAGACCTGCGAACAATCTTCCCTTTTGGGGAAAGGTGAGTGAATTCCACCCGATATGCGGAATCTTGAGCGGCCTGCCGGATTCTTCCCAGCCGTCCGGAATTCGAAGAATTTTTCCCTTTAATATGCCAAGGCCCTCTGCACCGGGACTTTCTTCGCTGGCTTCAAATAGGAGCTGAAGTCCCAGACAAATACCGAGAAATGGCCTGTTCTCCAAAGCGATCTTCCGAATAACCTCCACCAGCCCATACTCCCGCAGCCGGCCCATGGCATCCCCAAACGCGCCCACGCCGGGCAGGATTACACCGTCCGCCATCTGCAGAAGTGCAGGATCCCTGGTGATCACCGGATTCTCTCCCAGCATCACCAGCGCCTTTTCCACGCTTCTGATATTGCCCGCATCATAATCAACTATTGCGATCATCGCAGCTCCCATCCTGCCCCAGAGACATTTCCGCCGCTCCCTGCGCTGTGAGGCTGTACCCCGACTCCTGTGCCATAAGAAAATCCACTGGATCCTGCGCCACAGAAATCCCTTTGTCTTTCAATTCCTCTGTCAGTTGATACAGCCTGGAATGCACTCTTATCAGATGCGCCTTCTGATTGAAAAAGACCACTTTTTCAAACGGGAAGCGAATGGTCTGCGGGAATTGCATTCCTACCCCCAGTTCCAACACAAGAAGCTGCCGGTTCAGCGTCCCCTGCAGCCATTTGATATACCGCTGCCAGTCCGGCAAATAACCCTCTTCTTTGTAATCCGGGGATTCAATCCGATTGAACCACAACGGTTTTGTGCATTCCGCACACACCGGGAAATCGACGGCGTTCAGATCTCCTCCACAGGTGTCGATACTCTCCAGCAGTGTCTCCATCACATTCGGGTCCGTCACCAGAGACTCCTGGTCCGTCACGCATTCTCTGCCGCACTGCATCGCACGAAAACCGCCGCAGGGCGTTACAATCCTCCCGGCGTCCAGGTTAGAATGACAGATCAGATCATCCATACACAAAGATACCAGAAAATAGTTTTTCCCATCGAGCAGTTCTGCGAGTCTGTCATAGGCCGCCAGCAGCCTGCCATCCGGATGCCGCTTGGTATAATGAAACTGAAGATACTGTATGAGCTGTGCTTCATTTTCTTCGCCTCTGGCCTGTTCGAGCAGCGGACCGTAAAAAGCGTCCGACTCCATCGCGTCATAACGCATGGCGAATTCATTTCCGATCCCCACCAGCACCATCTGCGCCTTTTCAAGCCATTCCTTCAACTGCACCGTCATTCTAATCCCCCCGCCCTCTGCAGCTATTTATCATGTCCTCCCGGACATGAGCCTCCGGCGGATTTGATGCGCCTATCGGCGCGGTAAAATAGCCCTGCGGCTATTTATCATGTCCTCCCGGACATGATGCCTCCGGCGGATTTGATGCGCCTATCGGCGCGGTAAAATAGCCCTGCGGCTATTTTACCATATTTCATGCAGTGTTACAACCAAAAAGAAAAGCCCTTATTCCTTTGAATAAGAGCTCCCCTGCTCACCTATACCTTCAAAACTGAACATTCAACGCCATCTCTCTCCATCCTCTCCGAACAACCTTCTCAGGTTAAGCCCTCGACCGATTAGTACGCGTCAGCTCCATCCATTGCTGCACTTCCACCTCGCGCCTATCTACCTCATCCTC
>CANQTI010000200.1 GCA_947626725.1 uncultured Eisenbergiella sp. | reverse complement strand
AACGACGCCGAGTATGTGGGCGGCTGTATTGCCGGTGGCCGGAATTATCTGCATATCAATGCCAAAGGCGATGTGGAGCCCTGCGTGTTCATCCACTACTCCAACGCCAACATCCATGAGGCCTCCCTGCTGGACGCCTTGAAGAGCCCGCTGTTCATGGCCTACCATGACGGACAGCCCTTCAATGACAACATGCTGCGGCCCTGCCCCATGCTGGAGAATCCGGAATGCCTGCGGAAGATGGTCAAGGATACGGGCGCTGTCAACACCGACTATCAGAGCCCGGAAAGCGTCGATCACCTCTGCGACAAGACAACGCCCTACGCCGAAAGCTGGATGCCGACGGCCGACGCGCTCTGGCATGGCTGTGACGGCTGCGCAGGCTGAGGCGCACAAAAAGCCCCGAAACGATCCGCTTCGGGGCTTTGATTTCTAATGCCGGCGATGGGACTTGAACCCATACTATGTCACCATAAACAGATTTTGAGTCTGCCGCGTCTGCCATTCCGCCACGCCGGCCTGCGCCCGCCGCTTCTGCGGCGGGCAGTAATTATCATATCATATCCGTCCGTGAAATGCAAGATTTTTTTCACCGCCGTACTCTTCCGTCACGGTCCAGACAGCCTTCGGGAAAGCCCCCGGCACATGCTCCCGGATCCGGCCCGCGGCAACCACCCATTTCCCGGCCCGTGCGCCGCGGCATTCAGCCTTCCCCGTTCAGCTTCCCGTAAAAATCAAAACAGTCAAAGGTCGCAAAGTAATCCTTCGGCGTCTCCGCCCTGCGGATCCGCTGTACGCTTCCGTCCTCCCGCAGCAGAAGCTCCGCGCTGCGCAGCTTTCCGTTGTAATTATAGCCCATCGAGTAGCCGTGCGCGCCGGTATCGTGAATGAAAAGGTAATCCCCCTTTTCGATCTGCGGCAGCGCCCTGTCGATGGCGAATTTATCGTTATTCTCACAGAGGGAGCCCGTCACATCATAGACGTGATCGCAGGGCCTGTCCTCTTTTCCCAGCACCGTGATGTGATGATAGGCGCCGTACATGGCCGGACGCATCAGGTTCACCGCGCAGGCGTCCACGCCGATGTATTCTTTATACGTATGCTTCTCATGGATTGCCTTCGTGACCAGCGCCCCGTAGGGCCCCATCATGAAGCGTCCCATTTCTGTATAGATCGCCACATCGCCCATCCCGGCCGCGGTCAGCACCTCATCGTAAACCCGATGTACGCCCTCTCCGATAGCGAGGATATCGTTGGGCTCCTGCTCCGGGCGGTAGGGAATGCCCACGCCGCCGGACAGATTGACGAAGGCCACCTTCGCACCGGTCTCCTTCTGCAGCCGCACCGCCAGTTCAAAGAGCTGCTTCGCCAGCTGCGGATAATAGTCGTTGGTCACCGTGTTGCTGGCCAGAAATGCGTGAATGCCGAAACGCTTCACACCCTTTTTCTTCAGGATGCGGAATGCCTCAAATATCTGTGCTTCCGTCATTCCGTATTTCGCATCCCCGGGATTGTCCATGATGCCGTTGCTCAAGGTGAACACGCCGCCCGGGTTAAACCGGCAGCTCATGGTCTCCGGCAGCTTTCCCAGAATATTTTCCACAAAATCAATATGTGTGATATCATCCAGGTTGATGATGCCGCCGAGCTGCCCTGCCAGAGCGTATTCCCCCGCGGGCGTGTCGTTGGAGGAAAACATGATCTCCTCTCCTCCCATGCCCAGCGCGCGGCAGAGCATCAGCTCCGTCAGGGACGAACAGTCCGCGCCGCAGCCGTATTCCCGCAAAATACGAATCAGGAACGGGTTCGGCGTAGCCTTCACCGCAAAATATTCCCGGAAACCGGGATTCCACGCAAAGGCCTGCTTCACCTTCGCCGCGTTCTCCCGGATTCCCTTTTCATCATACAGGTAAAACGGCGTGGGATACTTTTCCACGATCTCCTGAATCTGTTTCTTTGTTGCAAACGCTTTTTTATCCATATGCTTCCGTCCTGTTTTCCCGCTGACAGCACAGAGCTCTTTCCCCGATTCCCGAACCGCGGAAGGTCTGCGCTGTGCGCTTTCTATTGTCCCCTCGTATTATAAAGCAGCAGTATTTATGAACCTCTCCAAGGTCCGTATGCTGTACCGTTTCAGACACTATATTTTGGTGATTGTCTTAATGAATATTCTCGATCTGCCAGTCGATGGGCGCTATTCCATGACTCTGCAGAAACGCGTTGGTCTGGCTGAAATGCCGACATCCGAAAAACCCCCTGTATGCGGAGAGCGGACTGGGATGCGGCGCCTTCAGGATCAAATGTTTGGGATTGGTGAGCATGGACGCCTTCATCTGTGCCGGCCTGCCCCAGAGCAAAAAAACGATGGGTCGATCCTGTGCGTTCACTGCTTCGATCACCGCGTCCGTGAACTGCTCCCAGCCCCTTCCCTGATGGGAATTGGCCTGATGGGCCCGGACCGTCAGCACCGTGTTCAGAAGCAGCACGCCCTGTCTGGCCCATTTTTCCAGATAACCATTGTCCGGGATATAACACCCCAGATCGTCATGCAGCTCCTGATAAATGTTCACCAGCGACGGCGGTATCTCCTGCCCCGGCTGCACCGAAAAGCACAGGCCGTGGGCCTGATTCTCGTTATGATAGGGGTCCTGCCCCAGGATCACCGCCTTCACGTCCTTCAGCGGCGTGAAGTGAAACGCGTTGAAGATATCGTCCGCGGGCGGATAGATCACCCGGGCGGCATATTCCTCCTTCACGAACTGAAACAGCTGCGCGTAATAGGGCTTCCGAAATTCCCCCTTCAGGGCGGGAAGCCAGTCATTGCTGATCATGGCCATGATCTTTTCTCCTCTTTCGTGCTCTCATGCGCGGATCGGCATCCCGCGGCGGATCAAAGCCGCACTGGCACGCCTCTGTCCCGCAGATACCGCTTTACCTCTTTGATCTCCAGCTCTTTATAGTGGAACAGGGAGGCCGCCAGCGCCGCATCCGCCAGCCCGTCCGTCAGCGCATCATAAAAATGCTCCATGCTCCCTGCACCCCCGGAGGCGATCACCGGGATGGATACGGCCTCGGCGACCGCTCTGGTCAATGCCAGATCGTACCCCGCCTTCGTGCCGTCACAGTCCATGCTGGTCAGCAGGATCTCTCCCGCCCCCAGCTGCTGTACCCTTATGGCCCATTCCACCGCATCGATCCCCACGTCGATCCGG
>CANQTI010000199.1 GCA_947626725.1 uncultured Eisenbergiella sp. | reverse complement strand
TCTTCGGCCCCGATATCCTGGTGGCCCCGGTCTGTTATAAGGACGCGCGCGGCCGCAGCGTCTACCTGCCCGCCGGTGCCTCATGGACCCACGCCGGGACCGGGGAAGTCTATGCAGGCGGACAGACCTATGAGATCGATGCGCCGCTCGCCACGCTGCCCGTCTTCCTGCGCGACGGCAGACAGGAATGGCTGATCGGACAGATCTGATCGAAGACGCCGCTCGGTCCGGGACAAAAACGGACCGGGCGGCGTTTTTCGTTTTTAAGGAAAAATGTGTTTTTAAAGACTGATTTTTGTCAGAAAAATGTGTTTTCCGGCCGTTGAAATACTCAGAAAAACGTGTTATCCTGTATTCATCCACCGGGAGGAAGTGAATTAGGATGAAACGAAACGCTATTTCAGATCTGATAAAATGGAAGGCTTCGGAGGACCGCAAGCCGCTTATCATCCGGGGCGCGCGGCAGGTCGGCAAGACCTGGCTGATGAAGGAATTTGGAGAAAAATGCTATAAAAACTGTGTTTACTTTAACTTCGACGAAGAGGATGCGCTGAAATCCGTCTTTGAAACAAATAAGAACCCGATGCGCATCATAGAGCTCCTGTCCTTGATCGCCGGGGAAAAAATCCTTCCGGGAGAAACGCTCCTCCTTTTTGATGAGATTCAGGAATGCCCAACGGCCTTGAACGCGCTCAAATATTTTAAGGAAAAGGCGAACGAATATCACGTTATCGCCGCGGGCAGTCTTCTGGGAACGCTTCTTGCAGAGCCGAAGTCCTATCCGGTTGGAATGGTCAATCTCCTTGATCTTTTCCCGCTTACCTTCGATGAATTTCTGGAAGCTGTCGATCCGGCGCTTTACACCTATTATGCACAGATAGGAAAGGAACAGCCGATCGAAGAAATCTTTCACGAACGGCTGCTTGACGCCTACAACTATTATCTCATTATCGGAGGTATGCCGGAGTGCGTCGCCTCATGGCTGAAATACCGCGACCCGGCAAAGATCTCTCAGATTCAGAGAGAATTGATCGCGATCTACGAAAACGACTTTTCAAAGCACAACGGCAAGGTGAACAGCGGACGGATCCTGATGGTCTTCCGCAGCATCGCCGCACAGCTTGGCAAATCAAATGAGAAATTCATGTACGGTGCAGTCCGTGAAGGCGGCAGAGCGCGGGATTTCGAAGAAGCCATCGAATGGCTCGTCTCAGCCGGTATGCTGAACCGCGTCTACAATGTGTCGAGAATGGAACATCCGCTTTCCGCCTTTGACAGGCTCGATCAGTTCAAGCTCTTTGTTTTCGACACCGGACTGTTAAAGCATATGGCGGGGATCGATAACAGTGCGATCCTTTTGAAAACCGATTACCAGTTCAAAGGTCCGCTGACGGAAAACTACGTTTTACAGCAGCTGCGCGGACAGTTTGATGTGGAACCGCGCTACTATTCGGACAAGAACAGTGAACTCGATTTCATCCTGCAATACGGAACGGAGATCATTCCGGTCGAGACGAAGGGCGGCGAAGACAAATCCGCGCCATCCTTCAAAAAATATATTGCGGAGCGGCATCCTGCGCACGCGATCCGTTTCTCAAAACGCGGATACCGAAAGGACGGCTCCATCACCAACCTTCCGTTATATCTCGCCCGCAAAACAAAGGAGCTTCTGTAACCATTTTACAGAAGCTCCTCACTTCTCTCTAATGCACAGGCAAACGACATTTCAGACATCCCGCAGGGAATGCCCGGCCGGAAAATGCCGCCAGCCGCCTGTGCCGCCCTCCACTCACCGCAGGATCTCTTCGATCCGCTCCAGTTCTTCCTCGCAGAACGCCGTGTTCTCCATCGCCTTCAGATTGTCGGTGATCTGGGACAGCCGACTGGCCCCCATGATCAGCGTAGACACCGGCCTGACGCGGAAGCACCAGGCCAGCGCCATCTGCGCCAGGCTCTGCCCCCGCTCCGCCGCGACCGCATTGAGCCGCTTCGCCGTGGCAACCTTTTCGGCCGTCACCTGGTCCCGGTTTAAAAACGCGCTTTTGCCCGCGGCCCGGGAGCCTTCCTTCACGCCGTCGAAATAACGGTCCGTGAGCAGTCCCTGCGCCAGGCACATGTAGGCCGCTGCGCCTACGCCGTGTCTTTCCAGAACAGAAAACAAACCGGCCTCCGGCCCGCGCTCAAACATGCTGTATCTCACCTGATGCACCAGGCAGTGGATTCCCTTCGCCTCCATGGCCGTCAGAACGGCCTCCGTCTGCTCGGGTCCGTAGTTGGAGATGCCCACATACAGCGCTTTTCCCGCCCGCACGATCGCCTCCAGCGCCTCGATGGTCTCCTCCAGCGGCGTGTTCGGATCCGGTCTGTGATGATAGAACAGATCCACATAGTCCAGCCCCAGCCGTTTCAGGCTGTTGTCACAGGAGGCTACCAGATTCTTTTTGGAGCCCCACTCCCCGTAAGGGCCGGGCCAGTGCCGGTAGCCCGCCTTGGTAGCGATGAAAAGCTCGTCCCGGTAAGGCGCCAGATCTGCCTTCAGGATCCGCCCGAAGCACTCCTCCGCGCTGCCCGGAGGCGGCCCGTAATTGTTCGCCAGGTCAAAATAGGTAACCCCTTTGTCAAAAGCGCCCAGCACCATTTCCCGGGCATTGGTATAAGAAGAATCCTCCCCGAAATTGTGCCACAGGCCCAGGGAAAGGAACGGCAGCATCACGCCACTTTCCCCGCATCTCTGATACTGCATGCCGTCATATCTCGTTTCGTCCGCCAGATACATGCTCTGCCCCCCTTATCTGCGTCATACAGAATCCGAAAATCTTTTCGCATCCGCTCTCCGCTTTTTCCCCAGTATACTCCCGCGGGAAACGGACCGCAAGGACGGAATTCGTCTTTTTTCGGTCGAAAACGCCCGTTTTGGAGAAGATTTTTTCAGACGACTGCTGTAAGATGAGGGAAAAGATGGAGCGGTTTTCCCTTTCGACCACAAAAGGAGGCTTTCTTATGAGATACGAAAACAGCTGCGTAAAGGATCTGCAGATCGCCTATATCGGCGGCGGGTCCAGGGGCTGGGCCTGGAACCTGATGACGGATCTGGCCATGGATGCGCAATTATCCGGGACCGTGCGGCTCTATGACATCGACAGACAGGCGGCCGAAAATAACGTGATCATCGGCAGCCGAATTTCCGCCATGGAAAACGCTGTCGGGAAATGGACCTATACGGCGTCC
>CANQTI010000198.1 GCA_947626725.1 uncultured Eisenbergiella sp. | reverse complement strand
GTGATCATCGGGGAGACGGCGGTGATCGGCAATAACGTGACGCTGTATCAGGGTGTGACGCTGGGCGGCACGGGCAAAGAACAGGGGAAACGGCATCCGACGGTGGGAGATAACGTCATGATCAGCGCGGGGGCCAAGGTGCTGGGTTCCTTCACCATTGGGGAGAACTCCAAAATCGGCGCTGGGAGCGTAGTGCTTTCGGCGGTTCCGCCCAATTCCACGGTGGTGGGTGTGCCGGGACGGGTGGTTCGCCGGGACAACCGGACGCTGCCCCGGGAGACCATGGACCATGTTCATCTTCCGGATCCGGTGCGGGAGGATATCATGAATTTGCAGCAGGCCAACAGTGAGCTGATCAATCGGGTCCTGGAGCTGGAAACGCAGCTTCGGCGGATGCAGAAGGAACAAAACCGCAAGGACGCATAAAGAAAGAATATGGAAAAAGACGGGAAAGGAAAAGCGTATGAAGATCTACAATACTTTGTCGAGGCAGAAGGAAGAGTTTGTGCCCATTGAGCCGGGGAAGGTGCGCATGTATGTGTGCGGCCCCACGGTCTACAATCTGATCCATATCGGCAACGCGCGTCCGATGATCGTATTCGATACGGTACGGCGCTATATGGAGCATAAAGGGTATGCGGTCAATTACGTCAGCAATTTTACGGATGTGGACGATAAGATCATCAAAAAGGCGCAGGAGGAAGGCGTGGACGCTGCCGTGATCTCCGAGCGCTATATCAGAGAGTGCAAAAAGGACATGGAAGCGCTGAACGTGCGTCCCGCCACCGTGCACCCGCTGGCTACACAGGAGATCGACGGGATGGAGGAGATGATCCGGACGCTGATCGATAAGGGACACGCATATACGGCGGCGGATGGGACGGTTTATTTCCGCACGAGAAGCTTTGCGGAATACGGCAAGCTTTCCCATAAAAATCTGGACGAGCTGGAGGGCGGAAAGCGTTCGCTGCTTGTCAGCGGCGGCGATCAGAAGGAAGATCCGCTGGATTTCGTGCTTTGGAAACCGAAGAAAGAAGGGGAGCCTTTCTGGAAATCGCCCTGGTGTGACGGCAGGCCGGGCTGGCACATCGAGTGCTCCGTCATGAGCAGAAAATATCTGGGGGAAGAAATTGACATTCATGCCGGTGGGGAGGACCTGATTTTTCCGCATCATGAAAACGAGATCGCTCAGTCGGAGGCGGCCAACGGAAAGACCTTTGCGCATTACTGGATGCACAACGCGTTCTTAAATATCGACAACCGAAAGATGAGCAAGTCCGCGGGCAATTTCTTTACGGTACGGGAGATTTTGGAAAAGTACGACCCTATGGTGGTGCGTTTCTTCATGCTTTCCGCCCACTACAGAAGCCCCTTAAATTTCAGTGCCGAGCTGATGGAGGCGGCGAAAAACGGTTTGGAACGCATCCGGACCGCGGTATCCAATCTGCGCTATCTTCTGCAGAATGCCGCGGAGGAGGAATGCGGTTCGGCAAAGAAAGAGCTGTTGGCCTCGGCCGGAATCTATGCGGATAAATTTGACGCTGCCATGGAGGATGATTTCAATACGGCGGACGCGATTTCAGCGATCTTTGAGCTGGTGAAGTTCATCAATACCAATGCCGGTGCCGCAAACAGCCGCGCGGTTCTTCAGGCGCTTCTGGATGAACTGCTCGGCATGACGGATATCTGCGGTCTTCGTATGGAGGAAAAGACGGAGCTGTTGGATGCCGATATTGAGATGCTGATCGCCGAGCGGCAGGCGGCGAGAAAAGCGAAAGATTTTGCGCGGGCCGACGAGATCCGGGGCGAGCTGCTTGCCAAGGGCATCGTGCTGGAAGATACCCGTGAGGGCGTAAAATGGAAGAAAGTGTGAGCCTGCTGGGGGCTATCAAAAGGGAGTTCGACTGCGCGGACACAGAGCTGCGCGCCTATTCGCCGCTGACGCTGGCGTTTGTGGGGGACTGTATTTATGATCTTCTGATCCGTACGATCGTTGTGGAACGGGGCGCCGCGGTGCCGAGCGCGCTGCATCGGCGAAAAAGCGATGTGGTGCGGGCTTCTGCCCAGGCGGCGTGTGCCGAGGCCCTTCTGGCAGAATTGACCGAGGAGGAAATGGCGGTGTACCGGCGGGGGCGCAATGCCCATCCCCACACCACGGCAAAAAATGCTTCCGTCGGAGAGTATCATAAGGCTACGGGGCTGGAGGCGCTGTACGGTTTTTTGTACCTGACGGATCGGATGGACAGGCTTTTGTATCTGGTGCGCAGGAGCTTCGAGCTGACCGGAATGCAGGTATAGAGGTTGGGGAGAGCAGACCGGCCGGAAAATGCAGGGAAAGTGGGTCAGACAGGGACTGGATGAATGAAAAAACGCCGGACAGGACAGTATGAGCGGGAAAAGAGACCCGACCTGCCAGGAAAGGAAGAGCATGCGATACGAGGAATTCACCATAGAGGGACGCAACGCCGTGTTGGAGGCGTATAGGGCGGGACGCCCCATTGACCGTCTGTTTTTGCTGGACGGCTGCCAGGACGGCCCTATTATGACGATCCGCCGGGAGGCCGGGAAAAAAGGTACGCCGGTGAAATATGTGAGCCGGGAACGTCTGGACCAGCTCTCTGAGACCGGGAAGCATCAGGGTGTTATTGCCTATGCCGCCGCCTATGCGTATGCGGAAGTCTCCGAGATCCTGACGGCGGCCAGGGAAAAGGGAGAGGCCCCGTTTTTGATTCTGTTGGACAATATTGAGGATCCCCACAATCTGGGGGCCATCATACGGACGGCGAATCTGGCCGGCGCGCATGGGGTGATCGTGCCAAAGAACCGTGCCGCCGGACTGACCGCAGCGGTGGCAAAAACCTCCGCAGGGGCGTTAAACTATACGCCGGTAGCCCGTGTGACCAATCTGGCAAAGACGATAGAGGAGCTGAAAAAGGAAGGGATCTGGTTTGTCTGCGCGGATATGGAGGGCACTCGGATGTACGAGTTGGATCTGAAGGGCCCCATCGGCCTGGTGATCGGCAGCGAAGGAGAGGGTGTGGGCCGGCTGGTGCGGGAAAAATGCGATATGACGGCCTCGATTCCCATGAAAGGCGATATCGATTCACTCAATGCCTCCGTGGCCGCGGGCGTGCTGGCCTATGAGATTGTGCGGCAAAGGCTTTTTCAGTGAATGATACAGCCGCTGTACTTCCCCTTTGGGAAGAGGTACAGCGGCTGTTTTTTATATGCCGGTCGTTGGATTTTTTATCAATAGCACCGTTTGCAGGCTTCCTTACCCATTTCCAGCGCTTCTTCC
>CANQTI010000197.1 GCA_947626725.1 uncultured Eisenbergiella sp. | reverse complement strand
TTCGCGCCGGGCTGCCAGGAACGGCTGTCGATATGCACCTCATCCGCCACCATGAACGCGGAATAAAAGCCCAGGCCAAAATGCCCGATGATCTGATCGTCATTGGCCTTATCCTTATATTTGGTGATAAAATCGGTGGCACCGGAAAAAGCGATCTGATTGATGTACTCCTCCACTTCCTCCGCCGTCATGCCGATGCCGTTGTCGATGAACTTCAGCGTCTTCTCTTCCGGATTGACGATCACCTCCACCTTCGCCTTATAATCTTCGGGCAGGCTGTACTCGCCCATCATATCCAGCTTCTTCAGCTTCGTGATGGCGTCGCACCCGTTGGAGATCAGCTCCCGGTAAAAAATATCGTGATCAGAATACAACCACTTTTTGATAATGGGAAAAATATTTTCGCTGTTAATAGATAAGCTGCCGCGCTTCTCGGCCATGAAAATCACGATCCTTTCTTTTTTCCAGATTGGGACGCCGGCTTCCCTGCGTCTCTTCTTTGCGGAACCTGCGTTCCTCACGTTCCAAGAAACAGTTTAATCCTCTCTTTTCAAATTGTCAACAAAAAATTAGCACTCATTTCAAGTGAGTGCTAACGATTGTATGAAGATTTTATAAAAATATTATAAACCATGTCCTGCCGGACATGGAGTCGCCGGCGGACTTTATGCGCCTGTCGGCGTGTCCCGCCGGGCATGGAGGCTCCGGCGGATTTTATGCATTTATCCGGTCAGGCTCCCCATTTCCGTCATTTCTCGAAATAACCCATTTCCGTCATTTCTCGAAATAACGGTCGTATACTGTGAAAAAATCGTCTGTAGTCACCTCTTTGTCATGAATCAGTGCTACGGAATCCCACAGTTCCCCGTTTAACTGGCGCACCAGAGAATCCGCAAATGTATCGTATTCCCGGTTGAACGCTTCGTTGCGCCGCTCCTCCGCGATCTTTTCTTTATTCAGTCGGGTCTGGGTTTCATCAAACGTGTTGACGCATTTGATAATATAATACCCGTTCTCACCCGTAATGACACCGCTGATCTCATCCTTTCCCAGATTAAAGGCCGCTTCTTCGAGCGCTTTTTCCTTTTCCCCCTTTCCGAAAGAACTGGTGATCACGCTGTCCTCGCTGTTTTCCTGGGCGAGTGTTTCGAAATCTGCCCCTTCCTCTGCCTGCTGCCGCACTTCCTCCGCAGCGCTTTTCTCCGACAGCCGGATCATCTGCACCGTGATCGTTCTCGCCTCGTCATCGCTGATCTCAGGATTCACATCTTCCACGATCTGCCGATAAACTTTTTCCGCCAGCGCGTACTCCCGGTACATCTGCTCGATGATTACGTCATCCACACCCAGCAGTGTTTTTTCCGTCTCATTCAGGGACCCGTAATATTCCGCGGCAGCGGCCTGTATGCGCTGCTCCTCCGTTTCATCCAGCTCCGTACCCTTCTGCACAGCCAGCAGCATCATCGATTTTACCTGCGCCAGCTCGCCAAGCACCTGCTCTTTGATCCCCTCTTCCAGCGATTTTCGGCTGCCCTCCACTTCCCAGATCTGATCCCCATAAACGGCTTCATACCGGTTCTGGAGATTTGTCAGATAAACCATGGCCTCCGGCAGTGTACAGGAAGCGTCCGCAATCCGAAAAACCTCGTCTTCATTCATGCCGGTCGTCAGCACGACCTTCGTTTCATCCGCACAGCCGCCGAGGAAGGAAGCTACCGTTCCAATCAAAACAGCCCATAAAAAAAGCCAGACAAAACGCCCGGGGCGCCGCAGTGTATTCTGCGGCGCATGATACCGGGCTGTCTGCGCTGTATGATGCCGGCTTTCTGTCAGCTCATTTTTTCTTTTATTCCATGCAAATGGGAAAACACTTTTCATTCTTAAAATCACAGGATGGTATGGATCCAGCCTTCCGGACCTTCCACTCTGCCCATCTGAATCCCGGTCAGGGTGTCATATAGCTTCTGAATGACGGGGCCCATCTTTTCCATGCCGCTGGAGAAGCAGATCTCTCTGCCGTGATCCACAACCTTACCCACCGGGCAAATGACTGCAGCAGTTCCGCAGACACCGCACTCTGCGAAGTTCTCCAGTTCTGCCAGCTTCACGGGACGCTCTTCTACCTTCAGTCCGAGGATCTCCTTCGCCACCACAGCCAGGGAACGCCTGGTGATAGAAGGAAGGATGCTGCCAGATTTGGGAATTACGATACCGCCGTCCCGATCCACGAACAGGAAGTTGGCGCCGCCGGTCTCCTCCACGCAGGTGCGCGTGGCGGGATCCAGGAACATATTCTCATCGAACCCGTTCGCATGAGCGGTCACATGCGCATGCAGACTCATCGCATAGTTCAGGCCGGCCTTGATATGGCCTGTCCCGTGAGGCGCCGCCCGGTCAAAGTCACTGACACAGATCGTCAAAGGCTTCACGCCGCCCTTGAAATACGGCCCTACCGGCGTCACAAACATGCGGAATTGATATTCCTCTGCCGGCTTCACGCCGATCACCGGAGAGCTGGCGAACATATAAGGACGGATATAAAGGGTCGCCCCGCTGCCATAGGGAGGTACCCACGCCGCATTGGCCTTTACCACTTCTTCCACCGCTTTCACAAAACGATCCGCAGGGAAGGGAGGCATCTCCAAACGTTTCGCACTGTCCATCATGCGCTGTGCATTCAGGTCCGGACGGAACGTCACGATATGTCCGTCCTCCGTCGTATAGGCTTTCAGGCCTTCAAATACCTCCTGGCAATAATGCAGGATCCCGGCGCACTCACTGATATTGACGGTCGCGTCTTCCGTCAGGCCGCCCTCATCCCACGCGCCGTTCTTATAATTCGACACATAGCGGTAATCCGTGGGCATATAGCCGAATCCCAGGTTCGCCCAATCAAGATTCTTCTTCTCCATAACCGATCACACTCCTCATCCGTTTTTGCAATGGTCTTTGCGGGTCTCGCCCTGCTCGCGGCTGATCCCGGAAGGCCGCAGTGCGCGCGTTCGAGCTGCGCTCTCACTCGCGGGCTTCGCCCTGCGGCATATCCCCGCTCGCTGCTGATCCCGAAAGGCCGCAGTGCGCGCGTTCGAGCTGCGCTCTCACTCGCGGGCTTCGCCCTATGCATCAAGACGCCGGGGCGTGCACTTTCGTGCAGGCACGAAGTGCGCGTCCCGGCGTCTTGATGCGCACTGCTCATTGCTTTCGCGAACATTATATCACCATTTCAGTGGGAGGGAAAGTATTTTTTGAATATCCTTTGTCCCGCTTTCCCGCGAGTGAAGTGAAAAGTTAACTTCCACTTCTAAGGGGCCCAAGTAGAAGTTAGTCTTTCCCCAATCTCCACTTGAAAT
>CANQTI010000196.1 GCA_947626725.1 uncultured Eisenbergiella sp. | reverse complement strand
CCGTTTCTTCGGAGCGGGGCGGCGCGGATGAGACGCCCGTTCTGCAGTACCGGTTCCGGGTGAACGGCGGGACCTATACGTTCTGGATGCTGACCAAGTTCAATCTGGGAGAGGAATCCGGCTATGGCGTGTATGTGGACGGGGCGCAGCTTCCGGCTGAGCGGCTGTATCTGAAAGGCAGGCTGTGGCGGTACGAGGCGGAGCAGATTTACCGCTGGGTACCGGCGGCGGAAATATCGCTGGACGCCGGGGAGCATGTGCTGGCCGTGAGCAGCCCGGACGGCGGTATCCGGTTCGACCGGTTTTATCTGACCGGAGGAAAAGAGCTGCCGCCGACGGACGCCGTGTGGAGCGGGAAAAAATGATCCCGCATGCAGAGTGAGCGGAAATGATCCCGCATGTGGGTAAATGGAAATGGTTCCGTGTGCGGAGTGAACGAAAATGATTCCGCGTGCGGAGTGAGTGAAAATGATTTCAAATGTCAGGGGGGACGCAGCTATGGAAGGAAACGGTTTTGCCGAGAAGGCGCGCGAAGCGAAAAACGAGGAATATAAGCGGATCCGGGAAGGCAGAAAGCACGGTACGGATCCCAAAACATGGAAGCCGGTCAGCTATGAGGCGAAAATGCCGGAAACCGGCGTGACGCTGCGCGACGGGTTCATAAAGCAGCTGTTTGACCGGAATATCGAAACTGTTCTGCGCTGTTATCAGAAGGAGGACTACTGCGACGGGCCTGGCTGGAGCCATTGGCTTCCGGCCTCCAATGACGGGCGCATGCTCGCGGGCGCGGCGAACTCGCTGATGTGGTGCGAGGATGCCCGGCTTCGGGAAATTGTGGACGATATCGTCGCCCGGATCAAAGACCAGGTGAGAGACGACGGATATTTCAACTACTATCCGGAGGAAGAGGCGTATACCTGTATAGACGAACCGGAGGAGCCGGACAGCATTTTTCGGGTTGACAGCGATAAAAGCGAGCGAAAGAACTATGACCGTGTGTTTTGGACCAGGGGCATGATAGCGGCCGCGCGCTGCGGAAATGAAGACGCGCTGCCGATCCTGCGCGCGATGTATGACTGGTTTAATTCATCTGAGCGGTATCTGCCGTTTTTACTCCGCGGCGCGAATGCGACCAACGGGCTTCCCGGCGGTCCGCTCATGTACCATACGCGGCTGGGCAGGCCGGAAGACATTCTCACCAATCAGCGCTGGCTGGATCAGGATTTCTGGATGGACCAGTTTATCGAACGGGAACCCGAGGCTTTCAGCGAGTACCCGGGGAATCGGCCCCACTGTTACGATCTGCTCGAGCTGGAGGCGCTTGCCGACGAGTATCGCGCCACGGGAAACCGGCGTTATCTTGACGCCCTGCTTGGCGCATGGGACATTTATCACAGTGGATATCTGCACACAGGCGGGGCATCGGCCATATGCGAGAGCGACGGCCCGTATCCGTACAGATCGTATTATATTTCAACAGGACATAACGGCGAAACCTGCGGGAGCGTGTTCTGGATATGGGTCAACAGCCGCCTTTTGCAGCTTTACCCTTCGGAGGAG
This sequence comes from uncultured Eisenbergiella sp., assembly GCA_947626725.1. Classification (GTDB taxonomy): domain Bacteria; phylum Bacillota; class Clostridia; order Lachnospirales; family Lachnospiraceae; genus Gallintestinimicrobium. The sequence goes on along the minus strand of CANQTI010000196.1, from coordinate 1,846 downwards.
AAATATGCCTCCGAGATAGAACAGTCGGTATTCAATATGATCGGATCCTGCCGCGATCCTTTGGGGAATACCAGATATCACAACCGGATGCAGGGGATAAAGGAGGAAGGCACCTGCGTCAATACCTGCTGTGAGGTTTCTTCCACCATGCTGATCTCGGAGCTCCCGAAGTACATTTACATGGAAGACGATCTGGGCGTATGGGTGAATCTGTTTGTCCCGTCGGAGATCAAAACCCGCAGACTGCGGCTCGAGACGGAAACGGAATTTCCCTATGACGGCCATGTGACGATGCGCGTGAAAGAGTCTGACGGCTGTGCCCGCATCTGTGTCAGGATTCCGTCATGGGCAGCAGGCGGCACGGAGATCTTCGTAAACGGTGAAGCCGTATGCACCGGTGCTCCTGGCTCGTATGCGCAGTTAAAACGTGAATGGAAGCGCGGCGATACGGTCACATTCACTCATAGGATGCGGTTCACGGCGGAAAGATACAAGGGACGCGACGAAGCCACAAACGGTCACGAACGCTATGCGCTGCTGTACGGGCCGCTGCTGATGGCCGTCACCGGAAACCTGAGTGACGGCGATATCCCGGAGATAAAATGCACGGCAGACCGGCTCACATCCAGGCTCATACCGGAACAAAACGGCAGACTGCATTTTGCGGTTGAGGGTCAGCCCGAGCTGCACTGCAGGCCGTACTTTGAAATTGACAGGGAGGTTTTCAGCTGTTATCCAACCGTTTCGGGTGTTGATGGATAAGTAATATAGTTCAGAATATTTGATATAAGGGGCTTTCGGATTTATGACTTTATTTTAGTAAAGCGGATAATGCTCAAAATCTGGTTGACAGGAAATGCTGCCAATGATAGTATAATAACTGAAAGGGCTCCCGTGAAGCAAACGGTTGGACTTGGTTAGAGTAACTTACAAAAAAGCAACTTAACTTTGGTCAGGGCGGTTGCTTTTTTGATGCTCTTTTTTCGTCCGCTGGAAGATCTCAACGGCCTTTACGGCGGAGCCGATCAGGGACGCTGCGATCTCCAGGATGCGGAGAATCGTGTTCATCATATGTACCTTTCGCTTTATTTCCCATCTGAACCACCTCCGTTGATTCTGGAAGTTCTCGGATGAAGATCCGGCAAAAGGCCAACCGCTTACCCGTTTTGGAAGCCCGGCCCCGAAGGGCTGATCACAGGATATCATGGCGCGGGACGATTTACAAGGCACTTTTAAAGACACTTTTTTATGAATCTGCACATTCCCGGCCGGTCGGTTTTCCGTTTATTTTTTAAGGGTTGCATAAAAAAGAAAGGGAGGGTATACTGATAATTGAGGCAGGCGCACGGACCGGTCCGGCAGACATGCTTTCGGGTGCGCCGCTGTTTTGAAGGTATACAAAGGGACTGGCTGAAGGTACGGCGGGCTGAGGACGAAAACGAAACTGAAACTGGCAGGCGAAACCGGGCTTGGCGGACTGCACGGCGGACAATCGGTTATTTATGGAAGGAAGGGATCATCTTATGGAAATGAGAAAGTGGGAGAAGCAGGGGATCGAGACCTCGCTTCTCGGATTTGGCTGTATGCGGTTTCCCACCACATCGGAGGGGAAGATCGATGAGCCGCGCGCGGAGGCGATGATGGATGAGGCGATCGCGGCCGGTGTCAATTACATAGATACGGCGTATCCCTATCACGGCGGCGAGAGTGAGCTGGTGGTGGGCAGAGTGCTGCAGAAGTATGACCGCAGTTCGTTTTATCTGGCGACCAAGCTGCCGCTGTGGGCGGTGAATTCGCTGGACGACGCGAAGCGGATCTTTGCGGAGCAGCTGGAAAAGCTGCAGAC
>CANQTI010000195.1 GCA_947626725.1 uncultured Eisenbergiella sp. | reverse complement strand
GCTCTGTTCCTGTAACAGTAACGGCCACTTCGCCGCCAGAAGGCTTAGAAGTGGAAGTTAACTTTTCACTTCACTGAAAAATCTTTTCCGCCTACGAATGGACTCAGGAAATCCAATAGATCTTCTTCCGACTGAACCTGAAGCCCAGCTTTTCCTGCAGCCGCAGGGAAGCCTCATTTTCCGGAAAGATCTGAACATACGGCGTCCAGCCCTTTTCCAGCGTCCTGTTGATCAAAAACTTCTCCAACGCCTCCGCGGCGCCTTGTCTGCGGCAGGCCTTACGCACATACAATAGGCCTATGCCGCCTTCCTCATGGGTACCGATAAATCCTGCGCAAATCAAACTGTCTATTTTTCCCCCGTCATCGGACCTGATTTTGTCCGCGCCGTTTTCTTCCCGGTCTTTCATACATTCGTCAACGGACTGGCGCAGAAAGGCGCCGAACACAGCGCCCTTTCGCAGTACAGCGCACAGCTTTTCTTTTGTATACAGCTCATAATGCGCAGCGACCAGTTCCAGATCCTCTTCCGTCAGGGGGCGGATCAGAAAAGGAGTTTCCTCCGAAAATTTCTGTTTTCTGGTGTAAACCGCCTGAAGACATTCATTCACATAAGATTTCTGAAAACGTGCGGCCACGCTCTCCATCACGAAATCCTGATGGCAGGCGAACACCTCCGCCTGCGTCCCAACAAATGACAGCAGCCGTTCCCCGGCATCCTTCGTCTCCGCCGTAATCATGTAAATGCCCGTCGTCACATCCCTGATGATCACGCCGTCCTCCCGCACGGCGAGCACCTCGGCCTGTCCGCGGCGGATGTTCTCGATCATGTCCATATGCAGCAGCCGGTCCCGCAGAAGATAGGCGAGCGCCCGTCCGGGGAGATCATACCTTTCATACAAATCGGGACGCCAGCGCCTCGTCCGCTCCACGGAACGCTCCAACCGCCATGCATCCACCTTCGCATGATCCCCTCCTAAAAGCACAGAAGGCACCGCCCTGCCGCGCCAGACCTCCGGACGCGTGTACTGCGGGTATTCCAGCAGGTTCTCATGAAAAGATTCCGTTTCTCCGGATTGTGCATTGTTCAGCACGCCGGGCACCATGCGGGAAATGGCATCGATCATGACCATGGCCGCCAATTCGCCTCCTGTGAGCACATAATCCCCGATGGAAACCCGGTCTGTCACGATCTCCTCCAACACCCGTTCATCCACGCCCTCATAATGACCGCATACAAAGACCAATTCTTCCTCCTGCGCCATTTCCCGGGCCATTTTCTGATCGAACACTTTTCCCTGAGGCGTCAGATAAATCACACGTAAGGGACGGCCTGACGTACATCCGTGAGCCACAGAACGCCACGCATCATAAATGGGCTGAGCCTGCATCAGCATCCCGGCGCCGCCGCCATAGGGGTAGTCGTCCACCCTGCCATGCTTATCCTGCGTGAAATCCCGAATATTTACCGCATCAAAGGACAGGATGCCCTTTTCACAGGCCCGCCCCAAAATGCTGGTCGCAAGTCCCTGCAGAACCATCTCCGGAAACAGCGTCAAAATATGAAACCGCATTCTCGTTTTCTCCCGTCCCATCATTTTATGCTCTTGCGGACATAAAGCCTCCGGCGGATTTTATGCGCCCGGCGGCACGCTTCCTCAGTCCAGCAGCCCGTCCAGCACATGTACCCGCATGAAACCTGCCTCCACATCCACCTCCAGCACGCATTGCCGAATGGCCGGCAGCAGCAGCTCCCGTCCGTCCGTCATCTGAATCTGGTAAACGTCATTGGCGCCGGTCTCGATGACCTCCTGCAAAACGCCCAGCTCGCTTCCGTCCTCATCCAAAACCCTGAGTCCCATCAGATCCGCAATGAAATATTCGTCCTTTTTCAGCTTTACCGCATCGCTGCGGGGGACATAAAGCCCCCGGCCGCGAAATCGCTCCACCTGGCTGATGTCATCCCATCCCTTAAATTTGAGGATCACCATCTGTTTGAAAAACTTCACGCCCTCCACTTCCAGCGTCAAATTTCCCCGACCGCTGTCCAGAATGACCGTTTTCAGTTTCTTAAAACGGGCCGGATCATCCGTGGTGGGGAAGACTTTCACCTCGCCCTTCAGACCATGCGTTGTGGAGATGACGCCGACCTGTAATCTGCTTTCCATACCGTATCCTCTTTCTTTTTTCATTCCCGCACTTTGAAAAAACGTCCGGACAGACAGCCCGACCTGCAGGGAAAAAAAGGCGCTCACCACTGTGAACGCCCTGCCGGTCAGATGATATCCACATCCACTCTCATGCTGTTGTCATCCATCGCTGCCGCCTTGACTACCGTGCGGATCGCCTTTGCAATCCGGCCCTGTTTGCCGATCACCTTGCCCATATCAGAGGGAGCGACATGAAGCTCGATCGTCAAATTTTTCCCGCTTTCCTTTTCGGTCACGACAACCTCTTCCGGATTATCAACAAGCGCTTTCGCGATCACTTCTACCAGTTCTTTCATACTCTACCTCCAAAGCTCTTCCGCCGTCATACTGTTCTTCCAGAAGACGGCTTCTCCGATCAGATCAAAACTTATTTCCCGATTCCGGCATACTTGAAAAGCCTGCTGACCACATCTGTGGGCTGCGCACCGTTGGAAAGCCATTTCTTCGCCAATTCTTCGTTGACCTTGACGGTGCTGGGGTTGGTGTTGGGATCGTAACTGCCGATCTCTTCAATAAAACGCCCGTCTCTGGGAGATCTGGAATCCGCAACGATGATGCGGTAAACCGGATGCTTTTTGTATCCCATTCTCTTTAATCTGATTTTGACTGCCATTTTTCTACCTCCGATTTTTACGCGGTCTTTTTGCCGCAAAATAATTGTTTGCCGCGCATGTCGCGCGATTTATCAGAAAGGAAGCCTGAACTTACCTTTTCTTCCGCCTCTGCCTCCCATCATACCGGGAAGCTGTTTCATCATCTTCTGGCTCTGCTCAAACTGCTTGACGAAGCGGTTCACCAGGCTGATATCCACGCCGGCTCCCCGTGCGATACGGTGCTTGCGGCTGGGATTCAGCAGCTTCGGGTTTCGCCGCTCCTGCGGCGTCATGCTCAGAACGATGGCCTCCATCCTGGCCAGCTGCTTCTCATCGATCATGGACTCCAGGTCGCCGGTCTTGGGACCCATGCCCGGCAGCATCCCCAGGATGCTGGACAGACCGCCCATCTTTCGCATCTGTTTCATGCTCTCCAGATAGTCCTCAAAATCGAACTTTCCCTTTTTCATTCTGGAGGCCATTTCTTTTTCTTTATCGGCATCGATGTCGATATTGGCCGAGACCTTGTCGATCAGGGAGAGCACATCACCCATCCCCAGGATGCGGCTGGCCATGCGGTCCGGATAGAACTGCTCCAGATCGGAGAGCTTCTCGCCCATGCCCACATACAGGATCGGTTTCCCGGTC
>CANQTI010000194.1 GCA_947626725.1 uncultured Eisenbergiella sp. | reverse complement strand
CACGATGATTCGGCTGAATCTGGTGAAGGGGCTGGGGCCCGTGCTGCAGATCGCGGAGGGCTGGACGGTGAAGCTGCCCGCTGAAGTTTCCGATATCCTCTGGAAGCGCACCGACTACACATGGCCCTGCACCTGGTTTGCGCCGCGGACCACCGGAAAGGGTGCGTTCGCCACGGCCTATGATGTGATGAACAACTGGGGCGCCAACCACGGCGCCATCAGCTACGGACATATCGGAGCGGATCTGATCACCATGTGCTCCATGCTGCGTATCCCGGTCAGCATGCACAACGTGCCGGAGGAAAAGATCTTCCGTCCCGCCGCCTGGAACGCTTTCGGCATGGATAAGGAAGGACAGGATTACCGTGCCTGTGCGGCGTTCGGACCCATGTACAAACCATATTAAGGCGGTCGTACAGGCCCGCCGGACGGTTGACGCGCAGTCAGCGGGCCTGTATAATAAATACGAAAGAAAGGCCGCCAGGCCCGTGTCCGCGGACTGCGGGAGAGGGGCCGACTGCCGCATAAAAGAAAAGGAGCCGGAATATGTTAAAGGGAATTCCGAAAATTCTATCGCCGGAGCTTTTGAAGGTATTGTGTGAGATGGGGCATTCTGATCGGATCGTTCTCGCGGACGGGAACTTTCCGGCGGAATCCATCGGGAAGGACAGCATTGTCATCCGTATGGACGGACACGGGACCTGTGAGCTTTTGGACGCCATTCTGCAGCTTTTCCCACTGGATACCTATGTGGATACGCCCGTATCGCTGATGCAGGTGATGCCGGGAGATCCGGTGGAGACGCCGATCTGGGACAGCTATCGCGCCATCGTGGAAAAATACGATCCGCGCGGGCAGAAGGCCATCGGCGGGATCGAGCGCTTCGCGTTTTATGAGGAGGCCAGAAAGGCCTATGCCGTTATCGCAACCGGGGAGAGTGCTCTTTACGCCAACATCATCCTGCAGAAGGGCGTTGTAAAATAGCCGCAGGACCGTTTTGCCGCGCCGCAGGGCGCACAGAAGCTGCCGGAGGCCTCTATGGTCCGGCAGGACATGTGATAAAACCATAAAGGACGTGCTGCCGCGTTCCGGGATCGCAGGACAGGTGCTCTTTCTTCCGGTTGTGAAGACGGGGCACCTGTTTTCCTTCGTTGAGATATGCTTTGTCTGTACGAAAACCGCGGCGGACGCATCGCCTGTTTCCATGAAATGTATGAGGGTGACAAAATAACCGATAAATGGGGGAAATTGCGTTATTGTAAAATGTGCTGAAATCCGTTATACTATTGACATGGAGTTCCAGGGCGCTCCACGCGGCAACGGTGCAGTCCGACGGGGCGGGACACAGAGGATAAAGGAAGGGGAACAATGGAGATCTTAGGAAGCGCATTGCTGGGATATTTTGTGGGGGGGATTAATCCGTCTTATATCTTCGGCAAGCTGAAAGGGTTTGATATCCGAAAGAGCGGCTCAGGCAATGCGGGCGCGTCCAACGCGGTGATCACAATGGGAAAGACCATCGGCGTGATCAGCATGGTATTCGACATCGTTAAGGCATATCTGGTCTACCATCTGGCCGATATGCTGTTTCCGGAATTCGTGCTGGCCGGCGTTACGTCGGGTGCGTTCTGTATCATTGGACATATTTTCCCGATTTTCATGGGATTTCATGGCGGAAAGGGGCTGGCCTGTCTGGCAGGCGTGGCGATTGCTTTTAACCCGAAGGTTTTTCTTATCCTGTTGGCGTTGGAAGCGGTGGTGGCGCTGGTCACGAATTATATTTGCATGGTGGCGATCACGGCGTCCATCATTTTCCCGGCGGTTTACGGCGTGATGATGGGAAGTCCGGCGGGCGCGCTGATCCTGGGCTTGTCCTCCTGTGCGGTCCTGTTCCGGCATGTGGAAAATATCCGGCGGATTCATCAGGGAATTGAGGCGCGCATCAGTTATCTTTGGGATCGGAAAAATGAGATCGAACGGCTGAAGAGTAATTACAGCGGAGAGGACGGAGAGGAAAGGGCCTATAAAGCGGGGAATGTTGGATCGAAATGAAAGATATCCGCAGGAAGCGGGAAGACAGAGCGGGAGCGGTGAGAATGCGGCTCCCTTTTGCGCGGAGTGAATAAGGAGGGCTTATGATAACGACAAAACTGCATCAGAACTGGCGCATGCGTCAGGTGGGGTGGGAAGAGTCCCTGCCCGCAAGCGTGCCGGGCAGCGTCTACAGCGATCTGCTGGCTAATGGGAAAATGGAGGATCCCTATTATAGGGACAATGAATTGAAGGCACTCAGGATCATGGAACATGATTTTGAGTATTTCACCGTGTTTGACGTGCCGGACGGGATCCTGGACTGCGAGGAGGTGCTGCTGCACTTCGATGGGATCGATACAGTGGCGGATATCTATCTGAACGGGCAGTGGATCGCTTATGTAGAGAACATGCACCGTGTCTGGGAGTTCCCGGTGAAGGATTCCCTGCAAAAAGAAGAAAATGAGCTTCGTGTGGTGCTGCATTCTCCGCTGGCGTTTTTGAAGGCTGCCAATGAAAAGGATCCGATCATCATCCCCTCTGACGGCGTGGACGGCTTTCCTCATCTGCGCAAGGCCCACTGCATGTTCGGCTGGGACTGGGGCCCGCGTCTTCCCGATGCCGGCATCTGGCGGGATGTGAAGTTGATCGGTTTTGACGACGCGCGGATCGACAGCGTGTATATCACGCAGGTCCATGCGGACGGCAGGGTCACGCTGGAGCTGGATGTGGACGTGGACCGGATATCGGAGGAATTCCTGCGCCGTTTCGGCGAAGACGACGAGCGCCTGGAGGGACTTTCCGTGCGGGTGACGGTGACGGATCCCGCGGGAGAGAGCCATACATACAGCCATGAAGCGGCGATGGAAGGGATTGTCATTGAAGAGCCGCAGCTCTGGTGGCCCAACGGTTACGGCGCTCAGCCGCTCTATCAGGTGGAAGTGGAGCTTTTGAAAAATGCCTGTATCGGCGCGGCGGACAGCGTACATGAGACGGAGATCATGAACGTGCTGGATTCCTGGAAGCGCCGTATCGGTCTGCGCACCATGACGGTCCGCCGGGAGAAGGACGCATACGGCGAAAGCTTCTGCCATGAGGTCAACGGCGTGTCCGTCTTCGCCATGGGCGCGGATTATATCCCGGAGGACAACATTCTCTCGCGGGTGACGCCCGAGCGGACCTACGACCTTCTGCTGCAGGCCAAAATGGCCAATTACAACTGCATCCGCGTCTGGGGCGGCGGAAACTATCCCTATGACGCGTTTTACGACGCCTGTGACGAGCTGGGTCTGATGGTCTGGCAGGACTTTATGTTCGCCTGCGCGGTCTACAATCTGACGGAAGAATTTGAAGAGAATATCCGGGCGGAGTTTGCGGACAACATCAAGCGCATCCGGCATCACGCCTGCCTGGGGCTCTGGTGCGGCAACAACGAGATGGAGACGTTCGT
>CANQTI010000193.1 GCA_947626725.1 uncultured Eisenbergiella sp. | reverse complement strand
CGCCCCGTCACCGCGTATATGAGCTGGCGTTCAGAGCCCTGCGGATACTTGGTCTGCAGCGCTGCGACGGACATCCGATCCTCTCCCTGTGTATGTTCCTTCAGCAGAGCGATGCAGTCCGGTTTATTGTCCTCCACAGCGAACACGCCCTTCGCATTCGGGAACAGATGCAGCAGCACCTTCATGCCGTCCACCAGCTTTTCCGGCTCTTCGATCATTCTGCGGTAATCGCTGGTCAGGTACGGCTCACACTCCGCACAGTTGGCGATCACGTATTCGATCTTCTCCGGCTCCTTCGGGGACAGCTTCACATGGGTAGGAAAACCCGCGCCTCCCATCCCGACCACGCCTGCCTCCTGGATCCGCCGGATGATCTCTTCCCGGCTGACCTGTTCGTAAGGCACAACCTCCGGATATTCCACTTCTTCATAGAGTCTGTCATTATCGACGATGATGCTCATCACCTTATCGCCCGTCACCACCCGTCTGGGTTCGATCGCCTTCACGGTTCCTGAAACGGTGGCATAGATTGGAGCCGACATAAATCCCTGCGCCTGCGCGATCTTCTGTCCCGCCAGCACCCGATCACCCTTTTGCACCACAGGTGCCGCCGGCGCGCCGATGTGCTGAGACAGCGGATATACCAGATCTCCCTTCGGCAAAATCGCCTTCATGGGTTTCTCCTTAGACAGCGCCTTGCCGTCGAACGGATGTATCCCTCCTACAAACGTAAATTTCGCCATTCTCTGACCTTCTTTCCTTGCGGAATTTGACACGGACCTTTATCTGGCCTCTGATCATCTGCCAAAGAAGACCCGGCCCGGCCCGCCCATATCATCTTACTCTTTTTCCCGGCAATATTCCATAACTTTTGACAAAATACTACATTTTTTTCAAGAAATATGATAAAATGAATCCATGAAAATCATAAATTCCAGTTTATCCAACCGCATTCCGCTTACGGGAAGTCTCCGGGATCCGGAATCCTTCCTGCCCCTTCTGACAGCGAACGATTCCGCCGTTTCGATGGAACAGGTTCTTTTTTTTGACATTGAAACCACGGGGTTTTCTCCCAAAAGCGCTTCCATCTATCTGATCGGCTGTGCGTTTTATACAGACGGCGTCTGGCACATTCGGCAGTTTTTTGCGCAGACGCCCGCGGAAGAGAGAGAAACCTTGCGCGCTTTTCTGTCATTTGCTTCCTCCTTCTCCCTCTTCGTCCATTTCAACGGTGAAACCTTTGATGTCCCCTTTTTAGCGGCCAGATGCAAAAAAAACGCCCTGCCCGTTTTTGCCCCGCAGAAGCAGTGTGATCTGTACAAACGGATCCGTCCCTATAAAAACCTGCTCCATTTATCCGGCTGCCGTCAGAAGCAGCTGGAGGATTTTCTCGGCATCCATCGGGAAGATCCTTTCCACGGCGGGGAACTGATCAGCCTGTACCGCCTTTTTGGCGAATCGCAGGAGGAACGGCTGGAGCAGGTTTTGCTTTTGCACAACCGGGAAGATCTGTCCGGACTGCCCGCGCTGTGGAATATGCTCTCCTATCCCGCCTTCCTGGAACAGGGGCATTTTGCGGCAGAATCCCTCCTAAGAGAAGAAGGCGGTTCCCATATGCTTCTTTCCCTCTCGCTTTCCTTCCCGCTTCCTGTCCCGCTTTCCTGTCACAGCCAGAAAGGAGAGATCCGCTTTTATCTGGCCGCGCACGAAAAAAGAGCGATTTTAAAGCTGCCGGTTCTGGATGGGGAACTGAAATACTTCTATCCGGACTATAAAAATTATTCCTATCTGCCCGAAGAGGATCAGGCCATCCACAAATCTGTTGCAATATATGTAGATAAATCCAGGCGCATGCCGGCTACGGCCGCCACCTGCTATACGAGAAAGGGCGGACATTTCATTCCTCTTCCGTCCGCCGAAATCCTATCGGATCTGCCGCGTTTTTGGACCGCCTTCCGCGCTGTGCCGGCCTGGCTCCTGGCGGATGAAGCACTGTGCACAAGCTCTGAGCGCCTTTACTCCTATGCTAAAGGTGTGCTGAGCGAAATCTGCGGACAGTAAGCCGGGATATCAAAAAAGGACACCGGAGGTGACTCCCGTGTCCTTTTTGAAAATTCTTGTTATGTTCTGATCAATCTTCCTGCTGCGCGATCACGGCGTCAATATCTACCGGAACCACTTCCGCATCCTGTTTGGAACGATTCTCATTGTTCTTGCGCTCGGGCATCAGCAGAGCCTTGATGCTCAGGCTGATCTTCCTGTCAGCCTCGTTGAAATCTACGACCTTCGCCGTAATCTCCTGTCCGGTCTTGAGCACATCGGAAGGCTTCTCCACATGCTCCCTGGCAATCTGAGAAACGTGCAAAAGCGCATCAATACCGGGCTCCAGCTCGATAAACGCACCGAAATCCGTCATTCTGGCCACTTTGCCGGTCACCACATTGCCGATGGCATACTTCTCGGCCGCATCCCTCCAGGGATTCTGATCCTCAAACTTGAGGCTCAGCGCAATCTTGCTGCCGTTGATCTCCTTGATGAGAACCTTCAGCTGCTGTCCTACCTTGAATACCTTCCTGGGATGCTCGATCCTTCCCCAGGACATCTCGGAAATGTGAAGCAGGCCATCCGCACCGCCCAGGTCGATGAACGCGCCGAAGTCCGTCACATTCTTCACAACACCTTCGACCACATCGCCCTCATGGATGCGCGCGAACAGCGCAGCCTGCATCTCGGCCTTCTTCGCCACGATCAGCTGCTTGCGGTCACCGATATATCTTCTTCTCTTGGGATTGTACTCGCTGATCACAAACTCAATTTCCTGACCAGCGTACTTGGTGAGATCTTTTTCGTACGTATCGGACACGAGGCTGGCAGGGATAAAGATTCTCATCTCCTCCACCACAACGATCAGGCCGCCGTCAAGCACCTGAACCACCTTTGCCTTCAGTATCTCATGATTGTTGAAAGCCTCTTCGATCCGCTTATTCCCCCTGTCAGCAGCAAGGCGCTTATACGTCAAAAGAACCTGACCCTCGCCATCGTTGACTTTCAGGATTTTGACTTCCATCGTATCACCAGGCTTTACGACTTCGGTCAAGTCTATGCTCGAATCATTGGAATATTCACTCTTTACCAGAACACCGTCAGACTTGTAGCCGATATTGAGCACCACTTCTTCAGGCTTCACATCAATGACCGTGCCTTCCACAACCTCCCCTGCATGTATTGTTTTCAGTGATGCGTCCAGCATCTGTTCAAAAGTTAATTCGGACATTTCTTTGAACCTCCTCGATGATTTTATTCGGGGTAGATGCCCCGGCTGTAATACCCACCAGTCGGACAGAAGCAGGCAGGTCTAAATGCAAGTCATCCAGTGTTTGCACAAAATAGGTGTTGGCGCATTCCCCACTGCAGATCTCGTACAGCTTCCTGGTATTGGAACTGTGCCGTCCCCCTATCACCATCATGGCATCGACTTTGGCGGCTATTTCCCGCGCTTCAGTCTGTCGCTCCTCTGTTGCGTTGCAGATAGTATTCACAACACTAATATCATAACCTTTTTCAGCAAAAATTTCAAC
>CANQTI010000192.1 GCA_947626725.1 uncultured Eisenbergiella sp. | reverse complement strand
AGTCCGCAGAGCTCCCCCAGGCGCCGCGCCTTTTCCATTTCCTCCACAATATCGGGCTGTTCCTGCTCCATCACATCCAGAAGGCTGATTTCATTTCCCTCCCGGTCCGTGCCGATCGGCTCAAACAGCGAAACCTCCCGTGATGTTTTCTTTTTGGCACGAAACATCATCAGCAGCTCGTTATCGATACAGCGCGCCGCATAAGCGGCCAGGCGGCTGTTCCTGGATGGATCAAAGGAATCCACCGCCTTGATCAGCCCGATACACCCGATGGAGATCAGATCCTCCATGCTTTCCTCCGAGCCGGCATATTTGTGGGCAATATGCGCCACCAGCCGAAGATTGCGCTCGATCAGAAGCCGTTTCGCCTCGCTTTTTCTTCCGGCGTCTTCGTCCTGTAACGCCTGTATGCAAAGGCTCTCCTCCTCTTTCGACAGGGGCTGTAAAAAGGTAGTCAAGCACCGCTCCCCCGCCGGAAAACTTCTCCGGCGCCGTCCGTTTAGTATATTCTATGTGACGGACGTTTCCTGAGTGCCTTTCCATCTGTCCCGATTTGGGCCGGCGCCATCCGGGGAAAGCACGGCCAGGTATCCGGCCATGCCTCCGGATCATTCCGCCGTATCCAGCAAAAACTGCGCCAGCACATAATTGCTGATATCCGTCCCTCTGTCAGTGAGTCTCATTTTTTTGCCGTCCTCGTAAAAAATGAGGAGCCCCTGTTCCTCCAGTTTTTCCAACACCGGGCCGTACACATCCCGCAGTCCACTCCCGAACTGCCGCCGAAAATCGGAAAGGCGAATCCCTTCCGTCATCCGCAGACCCAGGAACAGAAATTCCTCCATCTGCTCCTCCGTTGACAGAGCGTGCATTTCTTCCCGCCAGTCGGGGCGATTTCCCTCATACGCCTCCCGGTGATCCCGTATCGCGGCAACTCCTTTTGCACCGTTCTTCGGCGCATCGGCCCTCCCCTCCCCGCATTTTCCCGCATTAACCTTCACGGCACTGCTCTTCATCGCATCGCGCTTCTCTGCGGCGTCCTCTTTTGTCCCGCCGCCTCCCGCATCCCCATTTTTCGGCGCCGCACAGGCAAGATAGCGTTCCATATCATCCGTCACCCTCCAGCGCACATTATCCACCAGAGAAGCGCTGCCCAGCCCGAAGCCCGCATATTCTGTCCGTCTCCAGTATCCGATATTGTGCCGGCAGGCACAGCCGGGCTTTGCGTAGTTGGAGATTTCATACCGTTTATATCCGTACTGTTCCAGAAGCTGTCCCGTTCTCACATACATCAGCCTTTCCTCTTCTTCCGGCACCGTTTCCTTCTCCCCGTACATTCTGCAGAAAGGCGTTCCCTCCTCCACGATCAGGCTGTAGGCGGAAATGTGCTCCGGTCCCAGACCGGCCACTTTGGTCAGCGTGTCCTCCCAGTTCTTCTCCCTCTGTCCCGGGATGGCAAACATCAGATCCACGTTGATATTGGAAAACCCAGCCTCTCTGGCGGCCGCAAAGTTGGCCAAAAAATCCGCATATGTATGAATGCGGCCCAGCCGCTTCAGTTCTATGTCGTCAGCGGACTGCAGACCCATGCTCAGCCGATTGATCCCCACGCTTCGGTATCCGCGCAGCCTTCCGGCATCCAGCGTTCCCGGATTGCTTTCCATGGTGATCTCCGGCTCCTCGCAGAGCCTGTAACATGCGCGGATCCGTTCCAGCAATGCGCCGATCTGATCCGCCGTCAGCAGAGACGGGGTTCCTCCCCCGAAAAAAACAGTCTGCACTTCATATGCCCCATAGGACTTCGCTTCGGCCTCGATCTGATCCCCCAAAGCAAGCACATATTGATCGATCCGTTCTTTTGACGCGGGTCCGGAAAGGAAATCACAGTACAGACATTTCCGTATACAAAATGGGATATGGATATAAAGGCCCAGCGGCCGGTTTGCGCCTGCCGCCGGGCATTCCTCTTTTTTCATCATTTATCGTCCAGTTTCAGTACACTCATGAACGCCTTCTGCGGCACCTCTACGCTGCCGATCTGGCGCATCCGTTTTTTGCCCTCTTTCTGTTTCTCCAGCAGCTTTTTCTTCCGGGTGATATCACCGCCGTAGCACTTGGCCAATACATCCTTTCGCATGGCCTTCACCGTTTCCCGCGCGATGATCCTGCCGCCCACCGCCGCCTGAATGGGGATTTCAAACAGATGGCGGGGAATCTCATCCTTAAGCTTTTCGCACATCTTCCTTCCCCTTTCATAGGCGTTGTCCTTATGAACGATGAAGGAAAGCGCGTCCACCTCTTCCCGGTTGATCAGGATGTCCAGCTTCACCAGCTCCGCCCGTTCATATCCCTTCAGCTCGTAGTCAAAGGACGCATAGCCTCTGGACCGGGATTTGAGCGCGTCAAAAAAGTCATAGATGATCTCGTTCAGCGGAAGCTCGTATTTGAGCAGCGCGCGGGTCTCTTCCATGTATTCCATGCCCAGATAACGGCCGCGCCGCTCCTGGCACAGCTCCATGATGGGACCGATATACTCCGTCGTGACCATGATCTCCGCGCTGACCACCGGCTCCTCCATATAATCGATGGCGGAGGGATCCGGCAGATTGGACGGATTGGTCAGTTCGATCCGTTCTCCATCGGTCTTATAAACATGGTACACCACGCCCGGTGCCGTCGTCACCAGATCCAGATTGTACTCCCGCTCCAGCCGCTCCTGAATGATCTCCAGATGCAGCAGTCCCAGAAAGCCGCAGCGGAACCCGAAGCCCAGCGCTACGGAAGTTTCCGGTTCATAAAACAGAGAGGCATCGTTGAGCTGCAGCTTCTCCAGCGCGTCCCGAAGGTCGGGATACTTGGCCCCGTCCGCGGGATACATGCCGCAGTAGACCATGGGATTGACCTTTTTGTATCCGGGCAGCGGCTTCTCACAGGGCCTGTCCGCATCGGTGACGGTATCTCCCACCCGGGTATCCTTCACATTCTTGATGGAAGCGGTCAGATAACCCACCATGCCCGCGGAAAGCTCTTCGCAGGGAATGAACTGTCCCGCGCCGAAATAGCCCACCTCCACCGTATCAAACACGGCCCCGGTGGCCATCATTTTTACCCGTGTCCCTTTGCGGACGCGCCCTTCCATCACCCGAAAGAACACGATGACACCCTTATAGGAATCATATACAGAATCAAAGATCAGCGCCTGCAGCGGATTATCCTCGCTGCCGCCCGGCGCCGGGATCTTCGCGACGATCTGCTCCAGCACTTCCTCAATATTCACGCCGTTCTTGGCGGAGATCAGCGGCGCATCCTGCGCCTCCAGCCCGATCACATCCTCGATCTCCTCCTTCACCCGCTCCGGTTCCGCGCTGGGCAGATCGATTTTGTTGATTACCGGAAACACTTCCAGATCGTGGTCCAGCGCCAGATAGACGTTGGCCAGCGTCTGGGCCTCAATGCCCTGGGCCGCGTCCACTACCAGAACGGCCCCGTCACAGGCCGCCAGCGAACGGCTGACTTCATAATTGAAATCCACATGTCCCGGCGTGTCGATCAGGTTGAAAATGTACTCCTCTCCGTTCTTCGCCCGGTAAATGGTGCGCACGGCCTGGGC
>CANQTI010000191.1 GCA_947626725.1 uncultured Eisenbergiella sp. | reverse complement strand
CTCCAGCACGTGCTGGCGATGTTCGTGGGCAACCTGACGCCCCTTCTGGTGATCACCGGGGCATGCGGCCTGGCGGGAAATGCGGAATTCGCGGATCTTCGGATCACTCTTTTGCAGAATGCCATGCTTGTGGCCGGTATCGTGACGCTGATCCAGCTGTTCGCCATCGGGCCGATCGGCGGCAAGGTGCCCATCATCATGGGAACCAGTTCCGGTTTCATCGGCGTGTTCAGCGGTGTGGCGCAGTCCATGGGCAGCGGGATCCTGACCTACGGCGCCATGATGGGCGCGTCCCTGATCGGCGGTCTGTTTGAGGGCGTGCTGGGATTTTTCTTAAAGCCTCTGCGGAAATTCTTCCCGCCGGTGGTGACGGGCACGGTGGTGCTGTCCATCGGTCTTTCCCTGATCTCTGTGGGCATCAATTCGTTCGGCGGCGGCAATACGGCCAAGGACTTCGGCTCCATGGAGAACCTGCTGTTGGCCACCTTCGTGCTGGCGGTGATCCTGATCGTCAAGCACTGCACCAAAGGATTTTTGAGCTCCTCCGCCATTCTGGTGGGCATCATTGCCGGATATATCGCGGCGTTTTTCATGGGCCTCGTGCTTCCGCATACGGCCATCGGCGCGGACGGCGTGGAATATACGAAATCCTGGGTGATCAACTGGAGCACCGTGGCGGAATCCTCCTGGTTCTCCATCCCCTCTCTGGTGCCGGTGAAGCTGGTATTTGACCTGCGGGCGATCCTGCCGGTGATGATCATGTTCATCGTTACTGCCGTGGAGACGGTGGGCGATATCTCCGGCGTCATGATCGGCGGCGTGGACCGCGAGGCGACCGATCAGGAGCTGTCCGGCGGCGTCATCTGTGACGGTATCGGTTCCTCCATCGCGGCGCTGTTCGGCGTGCTGCCCAACACCTCCTTCAGCCAGAACGTGGGTCTGGTGGCCATGACCAAAGTCGTCAACCGCACCGCGCTGGCGTCCGGCGCCGTGTTCCTGATCCTGTGCGGTCTGATCCCCAAGCTGGGCGCGCTGGTTTCCATCATGCCCCAGTCGGTCCTGGGCGGCGCGGCCGTGATGATGTTCTCCTCTATTGTGCTCAGCGGTATCCAGCTGATCACCAGACATCATCTCACCGCCAGAAGCCTTTCCATCGTGTCGGTGGCGCTGGGCGTCGGTTACGGCATGGGTGCGAACACCGAGATCCTGGCGCATACGCCTGAGTATGTGCAGCTGGTGTTCGGCGGCTCCGGCATTGTGCCTGCAGCCATGGTAGCCATCCTGCTCAACGTGATCCTGCCGAAGGATGCGGAGGATAAGCAGATCGAGCTGGATGAGAAGGCGGAGCTCAAACAGGCGGAAACGAAGTAAGCCGCTGCAGATCCTCCGGCGTGTCCACGTCTTCCATTTCCAGAGGAGAGACGGCTTCCACGAACCGCACCTGTGCGGCGTGGATGTCGGCGACGTAAGAACCGCCATGGCCGGAGGGGAGATGTTTCAGTTCTTCAAAACAGCTTTTGGGAAAAAGGATGGGGCTTCCCGGCATATTTTCCCAGGACAGACGGTATAAAAAGGCGGGCTCCTTTCGGAACTGTACGGCCATGGCCTCCACGGATCTTCCGGTGAGCAGCGGCTGGTCGCAGGGACAGAACAGGCAGCCGTCCGGCCCGTATTTTTCCAGGGCATCCAGACCCAGACGTACGGTATCGCTCCGGTCAGGCAGATCGTGCAGAACGGTCTGGATGCCTTTTTTTCGGCACAGCTCCTCGATCCGGGGATATCTCGTCACCACGACGCGCCGGGAGATGAGCGGTGTATCCGCTGCGGCCAGGACCCATTCGATCAGCGGCTTTCCCAGAAAGGGAAACAGCAGCTTGTTGCCGCCGAAACGACTGCCCTGGCCGGAGGCCATGAAAACGCAGGCCAGAGATGGCCCTGCGCTTTTTTCACTGCCGTTATGATCTTTCGCATTCTTCGGGAAAGATCTGCCGGAAGAGTTCTTCATTTGCTGCATAGCAGGCGTCTCTGTATCGTTCATATTTTTCCATAAACTCCTTTGCCTGCGGGGTGAGACGGCTCCCGCCGCCGCCCCGGCCGCCCACGGTTTTCTCCGTCAGGGGATAGCCCAGCACCTCTTCCGCATGCCGCAGAAGGCGCAGAGCTTTTGTATAGGCCATTTCCATTTCCAGGGCGGACGCCCGGAGGGAGCCGGTGCGTGCAATGCCTTTCAGCAGGCGGCAGGGCCCTTCTCCGAAAAATTTGTCTCCATTGTTGTCGCGCAGAAAAACGCGGGTAGCAGAACGCATAAGCACCTCCGATGATCGCGGATCATTTTTGGGGAACCTCGGACCGGGAAACGGTGTCTCCACTGTGCGCGGCGCAGTTCAAAAGACCGCTGCGTCCCGGAAGGCCGGCGGCAGCCGCTGGTTCTCTTCTGATCTTATCAGATTTCGGGAAGGATCACAAGCCGGCGCCTTCCGCCCTCCGGGAAGTCTTTCAGACGGATGGGCCCGCAGATGTCCGACAGCGCGCGCTCCATCCGGGAGATCTCATCGAATGCGGGATGAAGGACGGCGGAACATACGCCGTCCCGCAGCAGAACGAGCTGATGGCAATATTCCAGGGCCAGCGCGGGATCGTGCAGGGCCACCAGGGCAGTTTTGGGGGAAACGGTCCCGGAATGGGAAATGTCCCCCGGTGCACCCGGCCTGTAAGAATGCTCAGACGGTGCGGGATTAGGGGAGGCGCCGATCAGGCTGCACAGCAGCCGCATCATACGGCGCCGCTGGGAAAAGTCCAGAGCGCTTTCCGGTTCATCCAGCAGAAGCAGCGGCGCGTCCTCCACGACAGTGCGGGCCAGGATACAGAGCTGTTTTTGTCCTTCGCTGAGCCGCTGGTAATCTTCTGCCGCAAAGGCGTCCATTCCTACGGATGTCAGCGCCTCGAGCGCCTGTGCTTCCTGTGCCTTCGTCGGCCGCTGCAGCAGGCCCATCCGGGGATTGAAGCCCATCAGCACCACGTCCAGCACGGGAAGGGAAATGGAAATGCCGGTGCGCTGCGGGATATAGCTGATCTGCCGGGCCAGTTTCCGGCCGGAGAGCGCGGTCAGGGACTGTTCGCCGCAGATACAGGATCCGGTATAGGGCAGCTCGCGGCAGAGCGCCCGGAACAGCGTGGTTTTGCCGCAGCCGTTGGCTCCCAGCAGCCCCGTCAGCATGCCGGGACCGGCCTGAAAGGAGACATCCTTCAGCACCCGATTGGAGCCGTAGCCGGTACAGAGATGCTCGATCCGAAAAAAAGCCGGGGGATTGTTTTCAGGGGAAAGCCCTTCTGCGTTTTTGGAGCAGCGGACTTTTCTTTTCTGTTCATGCATGCGATGCGCCCCCTTTCCCCTTCAGGATCAGATACAGCAGAAACGGGGCGCCCAAAAGAGAGGTGAAGACGCTCACCGGCAGTTCAGCGGAGGAGACGCTGCGCGCCAGCATATCGGAGACCGTCAGCAGCAGACCGCCCAAGATACCGCTCAGCGTCAGCGCGGAAAGCCGGCTGTCCCGGATGAGCAGCCGGGCGATGTGCGGGGCCAGCAGGCCGATGAAGCTGATGACGCCGGTGACGCTGATCA